>JBDRJA010000037.1:0-17753 GCA_043815345.1 Patescibacteria group bacterium
CCGCGCCCGGCCGGTTGTACCAAGAAGAGATACCGAAACAATCGTAGCTAAAATTCCAATAATAGCTATAACTGCTAAAATTTCAATTAAAGTGAAACCTAAATTATACTTTTTTATTCTCATTATTTTATGATTTAATAATATAATTATATTCTACCATTTTTTAATAATTTTCAAAATATGCTACTATACTAAATATGAGAAAAATATTTTTAACACTAATAGTAATTTTAATATTAATTTATCCGTCCCAGCCGACTTACAGCGCCCACTATGCCGGTGAAAAAATCGGCTATATTTTATTGCAAGTGGAAGCTAACGGCGAGGCCTGGTATGTCTATCCTGAAGACGGAAAAAGTTATTACTTGGGAAGGCCCTCTGACGCTTTTAATTTAATGAAAGAGTTGTCTCTAGGCGCGAGCCACGAATTTATTATAAATACCAAAATCTTTCCGGCCCGCTTGTCTGGCATGATTTTACTTGATGTTGAGGCTAATGGCGAAGCATATTATATTTATCCGGCTAATTTAGAAAAATATTATTTAGGCAGGCCAACGGACGCTTTTAAGATAATGCGAGAATTGAGCTTAGGCATTACTAATGAAAACTTAGCTAATATTCCGGTTGGTGAAATTAACATGCAAAAACCTGATGTACCTAAAGCAAAAAACATTCTATTAAAAGTGCCTTTTACAGCCCAAGCTCCTTTCGGTGAATGGGATGATCAGCGCCAGCAGGACGGCTGTGAAGAAGCTTCATCGCTAATGGCTGTAAAATGGGCTAAAGGAGAAAATCTTACCAAACAAGAATCTAAAAATACTATTTTAAATGCTTCCGATTACTTATTAGAAAAATACAAGGAGTATAGAGATATTTCATCAGCCGATATTATAAAATGGATCTTTAATGATTATTTTAATTTTAATAAAGTAGCTTTAAAAAAGGATATTACAATTAGTGATATAATTTACGAGTTAGAGCAAGGCAATCTAGTAATTACTCCCATGAACGGGCAAATCATGCATAACCCTTATTATACAGCTCCTGGACCGCCTCGGCATATGATAGTTATCCGCGGTTATGACCCAAAAAGAGAAGTCTTTATTACTAACGACCCGGGCACACGCCAAGGCGAATTGTTTGAATACCCGGCTAAAATTCTTTACGACGCTATCCGAGACTACCCTACCGGCTATCATGAAATTATTGAAAAGATTGAGAAAAATATGATTGTTGTTTGGAGATAATGCTGACGGTGACGGGCGCCTTTTTGTGGTGCCCGTCACCTTTGTTTAAATTATAATTTACTAAAATCACTATTACTAATTTCCAACACTAAAAAGAATTATTGATATAAAGAGTATTTTTAATTCTTAAATAATTAAAACTATTTACCTTTATCAATCCCAATCTCTTTAGCTACTTTTATCTGCTCTAAATCTTCTGGCTCAACTTCGGCCAAAGTATTCCCCTTAAAACTTTTAATAATTTTCACTCCCTCAATATCTATCGCTACCCTGTTTGTTGAAGCTAGAATTAAATTCGGCTCTCTTACTTCGCCATCAGTCGGGCCTTTAGTAATAAAAATCTTGCGAGCGTCCATAATTATTAAATCCGGATTAATTACTTTATTTAACTCTGCAATTTTTTCTTCAACATGCCTTGCATGAAGGCCTACTCTTTCAATAGTCTTCATAAAACCCACTGATAATTTTAAACTAGCCGTAAATTTTGCAATATAATGCGTCTTTAAGCAGGGAAGATAAATTAATTTGTCTACTTTATCTAAAATTGCTGGCACCCTTACACTTTCTAAAAATTTTCCATTCGGAATCTTTTTTTTAATCCATTTGTCTTCATCAAAATTTATTACCCGCGCTGGCTTAGCTAATTTCTCCAGTTCATAAATTCCTTTGTCTTTTAAAACATTTTTAGTTTTTTGATAAATCGTGCAAGAGTCTCCGACAATTACTTCTTTAGCTCCGGCTTCATAAACTAATTCCACCATAATTTTTAAAAACTCAAAATCAGTAGAGGCCGGAAAAGGATCAGCTGTATTAAAATTAGGTTTTAAAAGCACTATGTCTCCGGGAGAAATAAATTTTTTAAAACCGCCTAGTTCATTTACTGTTTCTAATACAGTTTCACGTAAATTATTTTTAAATTGTTTTTTTATTACTTTACTCATATTTATACTAGTCATTCCCCTCCTTGTCTTAGGGGGGGGTGATTTTAATTAACAATAAATCAATAGTTAATTTAACCCTAATTTTAATTTACCATTATCCAATATTTAATTCAAGAAAATGAATTCTAAAAAAATAGCAGGCATTTTTATATTCACCTGCTTTAGAAAAAATTCACAATCGACAATCGACAATCTGCAATTCTACCCTCCTTTCCTTCTCCCCGCCTCTTCTAACTGTTCTTTGGTATTAATTCCGAACCATTCATCTGGATCTTCAAGCTTTAAAGTTTGAAAATTAGCCTTTTCTTTTAGGGCTAAGTCAACCATGCTAGGTAGTCCGAATTCTCCTAAATTTTTAATCGGTTTTATTTTATTAATATACTTATTAAACCAAATCCTCTTAAAACAAAAGGTACCGGTACTAGCTTCTTTTAAATTTTTATGTTCTTCCTCTAAATTTTCTTTTTCTACTATTTTTACTACTTTTCCATTTTTATCTCTGACAATTCTGCCTAAATCCGAGGGATCTTCAGGTTCGCAAGTCAGCAGCGATATATCGCAGTTATTATTTTTATGCTCACTTACAAAATTCCTTAAAGTCTTAAAAGTATAAAAAGCAGAATCGTCTCCATTTAAAGCTAAAAGATCATTTACATAATCTGGCAATACACTTTCTCCAGTTTGAACGGCATGAGCTGTGCCTTTACACTCTTTTTGAAATGCATACAAATAATTTTCTCCGCACTCTTTTTTTACTTTAGAGGCCTGAAAATTAACAACTAGACAAATTTGATTTTTTAAAACCCGGCCTTGCTCTAAAGTTTCTAAAATATATTTTATTATTGGTTTACCTCCAATTTCAAATAACACCTTAGGCTTGTCAGTGCACCCCAGGCGCTTACCTTGGCCAGCCGCTAAAATAATTATACCAACGTTTTTAAAAATATCATCCATATTTAAATCATTCTTAATTCTTAAATCTTAAATCTAAAATTCACATTTCCATCCTAAACTCCTTTCCCCAATCTTCAAAACCTAACTTAAGGTAAAGACTATGGACCCTTGGTTTAGAGTAACGGCTAGTCATGATTATTTTATAGCAATCTCTATTTTTCGCTTCCTTTATCATTTCTTTAACTAACTTTGAACCCACTCCTTGACCCCGGCATTGCTCGTCCACAAAAACATCTTCTACTAAAGCAAACGGCCTTTGATGCAAATCATTATGCATTAAATATAAATATGACCGGCCAACTTTTTTATCGCCTAAAATGGCCGTAAATCTTATTCCCTTTGCCGTAATTTCTTTTTTATTAATTTGAGTGTCCATAAAATTAGGATAAATTATTTTTAATTACTTTAACTATTTTATTTGCCATTATAGCTACTTCTTTTTTACTTCTGCCTTCAACCATTACTCGGCACTTTGGCTCTGTGCCTGAATATCTTACATTTACTCTTCCTTCCGTCCCTAAATCCTTTTCAACTTTTCCAATCGCTTCCTTTAGCGGCTTTATGCTAAATAAAGGTGGTTTTGATTTAATCGGCACATTTATTAATATTTTTGGATGTAATTTTATCTCTTTGGCTAAAACAGATAAATTTTTATTAAAATATTTAAAAGCCTGCATGAGCATTAAAGCGGTTAAAATGCCATCTCCGGTGGTATGATACTTTGAAAAAATTATATGGCCTGATTCTTCTCCGCCTATAATAGCTCCTTCCCTCTTCATCGCATCATACACTTTCTGGTCGCCGACATCGGTTTGGATATGCTTTACGCCTATATTTTCTAAAGCTTTAACGAAACCAATATTGCTCATTATTGTACTGACAATTTTTTTATTATCCAACTCTCCTTTTTCTAATAACATCCTGCCTATTATATATAAAACATGATCACCGGTTAAAATCTTACCTTTCTCATCCACCACTCTTAGCCTATCGCCATCGCCGTCAAAAGCAAGCCCAGCTTGAGCCTTATATTTTTTTACTGCCTTTTGCAGTCTTTCAAGATGTTCCGAACCGCAATTCTCATTAATGTTTCTCCCGTATGGTTTATCTCCGATTACGATAATTTCCGCTCCTAGCTTTCTAAAAATTTTTAACGCTATTCTATATGTTGCTCCATTAGCGCAATCTAAAACTATTCTATCGCCTTTTAAATTAAAATCTTTCGGTAGGCAAATTAATAAAAATTCAAGATATCTCTCTCCAGTCTTTTTTAAAACACATTTTTTGACAGCAATTTTTTTATCCTGTTCTTTTTTATCTAAAATAAATTTTTCCATTTTTAATTCTTCCCTTTCACTGAATTTCTCTCCTTTAGCCGTAAAAAATTTATAACCATTATAATCGGCTGGATTATGAGAAGCGGAAATCATCAGGCCCAAAGAGCACTTTAATTCTCTGGTTAAAAAAGCCAACCCAGGTGTTGGTAAAATTTCTGCTGATATTACTTCACCGCCCCCACCTAAAAGGCTATCAGTCACGGCTTTTTCCAATTTTTTTCCAGTGATTCTTGTATCTCTAGCTATGACAATTTTTGGTTTTAAACTACAGCTTCGGCAATATTTAACTATCGCCCGGCCAATCTTTTCCCCAAATTCAAAACTCATTACTTCGTCCTTAATATGCCCCCTTATCCCGTCTGTACCAAAATATTTTTTCATATTCATGATAATGTTATTTTAAAAACTCCGTGAGGTTGTAGGCAAAGCTTGTTCTAATATTAATAAAATCGCAAGCGAGGACGCCTGCTCCAACGGTTCGGTTCGAGCCGGGCGTCCCCGCCCGCGAGATGCAGTCCGTTTTTAAACCACCGAAACTTTTTCCTTCTCTATACTTTTTTTATTAAATGTTTAACATATCCATACTCAACTAATCTCTCAAATGCTTGCCAGACTTTATCCGGAATATTTTGTTTAATTTGATATCCTTTATCCGCGTAAACTTTAATTCGCTCTAAATCACCAATCATAATATTTATAATATCATCTCGAGAATTTAAATCCATATACTCCTTATAAGAAACTGGCGGTGAAGTAACTATTATATTAACCTTTTCTCCTGGCCACTGCTTTAGAAAAGTAGCGTAAGCTCTTCTTTGCATATATGGCTTTTGCACTAAAATTATTCTTTTTATTTTTATTCCTTTCTTTCGTAAAACTCTGCAAGAAAATTTAACATTTTCTCCCGTATTAGTAGACTTATCTTCAATTAATATTTTATTTTTAGGTACCCCTGCCTTGATTGCAACTTCTTTAAACTTTTGAGCTTCTGGTCCTTGCCAAGAAGTAGCTAAAAGATCATTTTTATGGGCTAGTCCTCCGGAAAATAAAATTAAAGGAGCTGATCCTTTTAAGAAAAGTTGAGAGGCATAACGAGCCACACTTAGGTCAATACTGCATAAAACAAGAATTAAGTCGCATTTTTTGAGCCGGTGGTTTAATAGGTGATAATCCCAAATAATTTTTGCTAACTTATCTATCTCCTCTTTATTTCTATTCATAGATTATTTTTATTTCTGAAATATTATCTACTATTTTATCTGCTCCTATTAACTCTTTCTTACCAACAGTATTAGTAATAGCAATACAAATCATCCCCGCACTTTTAGCGGCTTCCACTCCGCTAACTGTATCTTCAATAACTAAACACTGATTTGGTAATAATTTTAATTTCCTTGCCGCTAATAAATAAATCTCTGGTTCAGGTTTTCCCTTAGCTACATCTTCCGCGCCAACAATAACTTTAAATTTATCTATTAGGCTAAAAGTATTAAGTATAACTTTTACTTCTTCCAGACTTGAACCTGAAGCTAAAGCTAGGTTATATTTTTTAGATATTTTATTAATAAAATTAATAATACCAGGAAAAGGTTTTAAATTATCTTGCGCTAATTTTTTATAATAATTTGCCTTTTTACTAACATATTCTTTTAAATCTTTATTTATTTTTTTACTTTTAAAAGCCAAGAAAAAACCATCTTTGTCAGTATGGCCTAAAAAATATTTCTCAAATTCCTCATCACTTAAAGAATTGCCAATGCTCTTAAATACTTTTTGGAAAGCTAATTTATGCAATAACTCGTCATCTACAATTACTCCATTCATATCAAATATTATTGCCTTTATTTTTTTATTTATTTTTATTATACCTTCCTTTCTCATTTCCTAAATATCATAAATGCTAAATGTATTGCCTGCTAAAGCTATAAATAAACCTATTTTCAATTAGACTTAAATATAATCTGTGTAAATCCATTTAATCAATTTAATCTGTGTTCCATTAACTCTATTAGAACATGGATTAAACGGATTAACACTGATAAATACTAATTAGCATAATTTATAATTTCATAATAAACCAATAAATTTAATAAATTAATAAATATTTTAGTTCTTTATTCTTAATTCTTAAATCTTAATTTATCCTCATTCAACTGTAACGCTCTTGGCTAAATTCCTTGGTTTATCAACATCACACCCTCGCAAGACGGCCATATGGTAGGCGAAAAGTTGCAAAGGGATAACTGATAAAATTGGTGTTAACATTTCAAGGGTTTTCGGTATATAAATTATGTCATCAGCTACTAGATTTATTTTTTCATCGCCTTCGGTAGCTACGGCAATAATTCTTCCCTTTCTTGATTTTATTTCTTCCATATTGCTTATATTTTTTTCATAAACACTGTCTTTAGGAACAATAAAAAAACTAGGAAAGTTTTCATCAATTAAAGAAATTGGGCCATGCTTCATCTCGCCTGACGGATAACCTTCGGCCTGTATATAAGACAGCTCTTTTAATTTTAAGGCTCCTTCCTGGGCAATAGGATAATTATACTTTCGCCCTAAATAAGCAAAATGATCCGCCTGATAATATTTCTCGGCAATCTCTTTTATTTTATCATTCATTTTTAATACTTTTTCAATCTTTTCCGGAATTAAGGCCAGTTCTTCTAAAATCCTTTTTCCCATTACCATTGACATATCCCTTTGCCTGCCTAAAAATACAGTTAATAAGGCTAAAATGGCAATTTGCGAAGTAAAGGCTTTAGTAGAAGCTACCGCAATTTCCGGGCCAATGTGGTTATATACGCCTGCTTTAGTAACTCTGGCTATAGTTGAGCCTACGCTGTTAACTATTCCAAGGGTTAGGGCGTTCTTTTCTTGAGCTTCTTTAATGGCGGCTAAGGTATCGGCGGTTTCTCCTGACTGGCTAATAGCTAAAACAGCTACCCGCTCATCCAAAATCGGCTTGCGATATCTAAATTCACTGGCAAAATCAACTTCTACCGGCAACCCAGCATATTCCTCCAGCATATATTCGCCAGCTAAACCGGCAAATCTAGCTGTTCCGCAAGCTACTATCTGCAGACGCTCTATCTTCCTTAAAGCCTCGGCTACACTTTCTAAACCGCCTAATTTAACTTTCCCGTCTTTAATCACTAACCGTCCGCGCATTGAATTAACAATACTGCTAGGCTGCTCAAATATTTCTTTAAGCATAAAATGAGGATAACCCCTTCTCTCTGCTTCTTTAATATCCCAATCGATTTGATGCACTTTTTTATTGATAGAATTAAATTCTGAATCATAAATCTTAAATCCATCGCCGTTAATTTCCGCTATTTCCCCATCATTTAAATAAATTACTTGCTTGGTAAATCTAACTATGGCTGAAGCGTCAGAGGCAATAATGGTTTCGTCTTCTCCCAGACCGATTATTAATGGGCTGCCGTATTTTACCGCTAGCAATCTATTGGGCTCATCCTGATGGAAAAGGGCTAGGCCATAAGCGCCTTTCAATAATTTTAATATTTTTTGCAAAGTAGCTTTTAGGCTACCTTCATAGTAATGCTCTATTAAATGGGCAATGACTTCTGTATCGGTTTCAGACCTAAAAATATGGCCGCGACTTTCCAACTTATCTTTAAGCTGCTGATAGTTTTCTATAATGCCGTTATGAACTAGCCATATTTTTTTCTGGCAATCAGTATGAGGATGGGCATTTCTTTCTGACGGTTCTCCGTGGGTCGCCCAGCGGGTATGGGCAATGCCTAAATTGCCCTCAATATCAACCTCAAGCTTTTTTTCAAGCTCTTTTATTTTCCCCACTGACTTTAAGCAGTATATGCCCGCCGCGTTTCTAATAGCCACGCCCGAAGAATCATATCCGCGATACTCTAATCTCTTTATGCCATCCAATACTATGGATAAGGCATTATTTTTACCAAGATAACCTACGATTCCACACATATTTATAATCTTAAAATTACTTTAATAATTCCCAAAGCTTTAAAAAAATGATTTTCTGGGTTTCATAAATCATTTTATTTTCAATAATTACTCCTACTGGCGACCCATTAGCATCACGCGAAACAAAAGCGCACTTACTGTTATAAATAAAAATAAAAGTGGCTGACTCGTCATTAGTTCCCAGCCAGCGCCTTTCATCTAGCCCATGCAGTCCTCCGCCTTGAGCTAAAGAAATTACTTTAACTTTTACTTTTTTCTTAATTCGGTCATTAGTAAAATTAGGATAAGCTTTTTTCCAATCTTCGCTGGCTTGTTTAGCTGAATAAAGATAATATTCTTTTACCAGGGTCGCTTCTACGCTAGTTAAAACATCATCTAAAATAAATTTAATTCCCTTCTTGCCCTCATATAACTTAGTAGCTGGCTTGCTGTCGTTTTTATCCTGTAAGGATTTTAATTCAGGGATCAACTCGCTTAATCTTTCTTTTATTTTTATTATATCATCTTCTTTATCGCGCACTAACTCCATCAATTTGTCTGTATCTTCAGCAATAAATTTCTGCTTAGTTTCCGCTACATAATAACTTACTAAGCCTATTTCCTGCAATCTTTTTAAAACATCATAAGTGGTGCCTCGATTTAAACCGGTCAACTCGGCTAAAGAACGGACTGAAATCGCTCCATATTCCAATAATTTTAAATAAACGTTTAGCTCTTTGTCAGTAAGCCCTAATTTTTTTAAAATTGTTATGTCCATAAATAGCTAGGGGGCGGTAAAACACATGTAATGCTTGCCGCCCCTATATAATCACCGCTTTTTAGCGATATTATTTTTCCATTTCAACTTTCTTTATCGTCTCCAGCAACTTATCAATATCTTTATTTACGCAAAGTTATATACAGTTCAAATAATTTATTGTTTTTACTTTTTGTTTTTTCATTCCTATATTATTTAAATCTCTTACTATTCAAAATTGTTCATAAATAAGCTCCCTAGAAAACTACTTCTAGGGAGCTGCCCTTAAAAATCTCGGATTTTAAATTATAAACAACCACTTATATCCCGATATTTATGTTTTGCCATTATATTGAATATTCTTTCGTTGTCAGCGGGAGCAACTAAGATTGTTGATCGAAATCTGCTTGGTTTTCTATAATTCTTCATTCTGCTTACATCAATATAATGGTTGCCCTGCTCTTCGCTGTTAAAAATGCTATAAGGCGGAGAAGTAGACATTAGTATTTCCTCTTTTGTCCAGGGTCTCTCAATGGAAATCTCGAAAATTTTTAAAGCCGGATTGCCAAGATGATTTTTGGCATATTTCACGAAAGGAAGCCAATGTATCCATTCGGTGATTTTTTCTCCGTTTGCTAATACAAATCCTATTGGGCTAAAGGATGCGTGCAAATCCGATAAGTACAAAACTCTAGAAGGACCGCCTGGTTCACTATGGTGCAAGTAACCTTCGTATTTATCTCCAATTACCTGGCTGTCAATAAAATTTCCTTTATAACCGACTTTTCCTAAAAAAGTAACAAAACGATACGAGCTGTCCGGATCCATACTTCCAATCGTAGTAGGGAAGGCTATCTTTTCTCCCTTTTCAATTACTAGATTTAAATCCAATTCTCCCGATATCCTTTCTCCCGGCAATGCAATCTCTAGTCTAAAAATTCCGCTGTCGCAAGCTAATATAATATCACGGGTAATGAAATTAACCATGACGGTAAAAATAACTTTCCCTTTCCTGACGAAAGTTATGGAAGTAGTAGCGCCAGTAATAATCGCGGGCTTCTCCGCTACCTTTTCTTCCCAGCATTCAATCGCCGACTCTTTATTGAATAAATTACCGATTTTATCAAATTTTCGTTCTTCTATCAAAGTCGCTATTTCAATAAACTTCTTTAAAAACTTCGATCGATCAACTGGGTCAGAGAAAAACAATTCTGGCTGCAATTTAGGATTAGGATCTGTCGGCCAATCTTGCGAAGTGACATCGTCAGTTTCCTCGGTAATTAGGAGTGAATCTCTATTGAATTCCGATAGCCGCCGGCTGATGATAATCTCCGGGGTTGCATCAAAACTTAATGTATCGCCCTTGCCGTATGGCACTAAGTTTAATGCTTCACTTGCCTTGAATTCCATAAAGTAAATAATGGAACTTATCAAAGCACCAATACATACGTCGCAATATTCTTTTTCTATTCCTTGCATGTTATCACCTCCAATAGCAAAATTTAAATTATAGATATTAAAAATTTAATTTAAAGAGCAAAAAATTTATCATATAATTTTAGTTTATCAAAATAATAATTTTTGTCAACTATTTTTCTGCATTATTTAAATAAATTTAATATTTTATTTAATTTTAGCCCATATTTATTATTATAAATGTCATTAAATTATATACGTTTCTTAAGTTATACACAGCTTCTTTTATTTTTATATTTATTCATAATTAAAATAAAAAATATTTCTAATCCTAGCCTAATTTAAATAACTTTAAATATTGACATTATAAAAAGTATGATGTAATATGATAATATATAATGTTAATAATATGGAAAATAAAAATAGATTAACTATTACCCTGAAAAATGAAATTCTTAATAGCTTAGATTCCTACATAGACGGCTCACGCATCCGCAACCGCTCCCACGCGATTGAATATATTTTGAATAAGTACTTCTCCCCCAAGGTAAGGAAGGCTTTAGTTTTAGCCGGCGGCAAGGGCATAAAGATGCGCCCCTTTACTTATGAAATGCCTAAAGCCATGATTCCTATAAATAATCGTCCGGTTTTAGAATACATAATAGAAAATCTAAGGCGCAATGACATCCGAGATATAATTATTTCTGTTGGCTATCTTGGCAGTAAAATAGAAAAATACTTTAACGACGGAGCAAAATTCGGAGTAAAAATTAAATATTTGAAACAAAAAAGCGAAGAAGGGACAATCGGACCGATTTTGCAGGCAAAAAATTTATTAAACAAAGAGCCGTTTTTGGTGTACTATGGCGATGTCTTAACAAACGCTGATTTAATTGATATGGCTGACTTTCATTTAGCCAGCGGCTCAATCGCTACTATGGCTATTACTTCTGTAAAAGAGCCTTCAAATTGGGGCGTCGTAAGGCTTAAAGGAAATAAAGTACATTCCTATCTTGAAAAGCCAAATACAAGAAAAGATTTATCACACCTAATTAACGCCGGCGTTTATATATTTGAACCAAAAATTTTTAATTATATAAAACCGGAAATGAAAAGGCTTGAAAAAGAAGTTATTCCTGAGTTAGTTAAGCATAATAGTTTAAACGGCTATTCTTTTGCTGACGATTGGTATGATGTAGGCAATCCAGCTATTTATAAAAAAGCAGTTGCTAACTGGAGATAAAATAAGCTCTTTAACTTAAACATTGCGAATTTAGGAAACAAAAAGGAAATTTTTTTGCAGAGTTTTTCTTAGAAGCTGTGGAAAAGCTAAATAAAATTATTCTTACTAAAAAATTTTTGTAAGCCTTTTTCTCGCAATGTTTAAGGCAAAACTAGAAGAGCTCTGCAAAAAACTTTCCTAAGTTTCTATAATAGGAAAGTTTTGTTCTTTTTAAAAACGTAAAGGAGGGCCTAATTATGGCTAAAATATACTGGATACTAACTGATTTAGACGGAGTTTTTTTAGGTAGAGCGCGGGAAAGAAACGGAAATGGCCGTGATTCCCATATTGACTATGCTAACCTGCTTAATTTTCTTGGCCGGAAGAACTACGAAATGGTGTTTCTAACTGATCGAGGAGTTGAGCAGCTCGCCGTTCTCGCCTATATGCTTCATGCTTCACGGTTTCATGCCGGCGAATCTGGGGCTGCCGCTTACTGTGCTTACCCCCACACAACAATTATTAATCCTGCCTATAAGAAAATTGTCAAAAAGGTTGTTGTGGCTCGAAAGCTATTCAGGAAAAAATTCGGCGATCAATTTCCAATTGAGCCGGGGGTTGTGTCAAGCTTGCGGGTAGAAAGAGTAGATGGAGAAAATTTAGAAGATCCACTAGAATTTCTAACTCTTTATGCCCAAAAAAACCCTGGCTTTATTTCTGCTGATAATGGAGACTGCATTATTCTAAAGCCTGATGGAATTAATAAGAAAATTGGCCTAAATTGGCTTGCGCAATTATACGCAGGCCAAGGAAAACCAATTAATTTTCCAGATTCGCTTTGGATCGGTGACGGAATGTCTGACATTCCAGCAGGGGAAGTAGTATTAGAGAATGGGGGGCAGATTGCGGCCGTAGGTAACGCTCACCCCGAATATGAAAAATTTGTTCGGAAAAATGGCGGCTACCTGGCTGAAAAAAAATACACCGAGGGATTTGTTGAAATCCTTCAGCACTTCCTTGGGTAATAAAAAAGGATGACCTTATAAAAGATCATCCTATTTTTTTATTTTGATTTATCCTAGCTTCTTTACTAATTCTTGTGAATATTCAGGTATAGCTCCGGCCTGCGAAGCGACATAAGCTCCGAGCTTATTGGCGAATTTCGCGCTTTCAGCAATATCATTAGTAAAAAAATATTTATGTAAAAAACCGGCGCTAAAAGCGTCTCCGGCTCCTATAGTGTCTTTTACTTTGACTCTTATACCAGGTAAATTAACCGTACTTGCGCTCGTATAAACCGTACAGCCTTTCGCTCCCTTGGTAATGATAACTACTTTTATTTTAAAATTATTAAATAACTTTTCAACCGCCTCCTCTTCAGTTAAACTATCGGAAAACAACAACATCGACATTTTTTTAATTTCCTCATCATTTAATTTCACAATTGTAGAATATTCTAGCGACTGGCTTATTATCTCCTTATTATAAAAATCCTGCCGCAAATTAACATCATAAAATACTTCTTTGGCCTTTACTTTGCCTAAAATATTATAAAGGGAATCTCTTGATATTTTATTTCTTTGGATTAAGGTCCCGAAGCAGAAAACATCAAAATTTTCCTTTTCTAAACTGCTTAATTCGGCTTGATTTAACTTTATATAATCATAGGCTACGTCTTTATTAATTACAAAATCAGGCACGCCCTTTTTATCCAACCAGACATCAACCCAGCCGGTTGGATATTTTAATTTTTTTATATAAATGTCATCAAGACCGATTTGCTTTATTAGTTTCAAGGCCTTATTTCCCCTCTGATCTTTTCCTACAGCGGAAATTAAAAAAGACTCTCCGCCAAGCCTAAAAATATGCGCGGCCATATTAAGTAAAGCCCCGCCTAAGTATTCTTTATTCTTGATAACATCCCAAACAATTTCCCCAAATAATAATGCTTTCATATATTTAATATAACTTTATCTTAATTAAAAATGTTTTGCAAATATTTGACAGCCGCCTATATATTTGTTAAAAATAAGGTAACGGCTTTAGTTTAAAACTAATTACAATTCTAAATATAATTATGCCCAATTTCTTATATTTTAATAAAAATATATATACTAAAGGGGGATTTTTAACTGCAGAGAACTGGTCTTGTGTTCTGCACTTAAAAATCCCCCTTTTATTTATTTAGGAAAAACATATGGGAAACGAAATTAATCAAGTTAGAAACATAGGTTTAATCGGCCATAGCGGTTCGGGTAAGACCTCGTTAGCGGAAGCAATTCTTTTTACAACTAAAAAAACTAATCGCCTTGGGCGTGTTGACGACGGTACCTCTATAATGGACTTTGAGCCAGAAGAAATTAAAAGAAAAACTACCTTAGGAACATCCTTTCATCCCTTTGCTTGGGAAGATAAAAAATTTAACTTAGTTGATACTCCGGGAGAAAATGATTTTCTTTCAGATGCAAAAATATCCTTGCAAACTGCAGAAGGATCAATTGTAGTAATTGACTCAGTTGACGGCGTTAAAGTAGGCACTAATAAAGTTTGGGAGTTTGCCAATATTTATAAACTACCAAGATTAATATTTATTAATAAAATGGACCGCGAGAGGGCGGATTTTTATAAAATACTGGAAGAAATTAAGGAAAATTTTTCAATAAAACTAACGCCAATTTATCTTCCCATAGGAAAAGAAGATAATTTTACTGGCTTAATTAGTTTAATAAATTCAAAATCATATATATACAAAAATGATGGTAGCGGTACTTTTGAGGAAAGCGATATTGCTGAAGAAATGAAAGAAACCGTAAGTAACTGGAGAGAAAAAATATTAGAAAATATTGTTGAAGCAAGCGATGAACTAATGGAGAAATATCTTGACGGTCAAGAGCTCACATCAGAAGAAATTGAAAATGCTTTAATAAAGGGAGTTAAATCTAATCTAATTATACCTATAATTCCTGGTTCTTCTGCTTTAAATATTGGCACTAGCCATCTTTTAGAAATTATTAAAAAGTCTTTGCCTTTCATAGCTGAAAGAGGGAATATTAAAGGAAATAAATTAGGAAATGAAGAAGAAGTAGAATTTGAAGCTAATGAAGAGTCTCCTTTCTCGGCAATTGTCTTTAAAACTATTGCTGATCCATTCGCGGGAAAACTCAATCTATTAAAAGTTAAATCCGGTAAAATAAATTCCGATACAATAATTTTTAACTCAACTAAAAAATGTAAAGAAAGATTAGGGCAACTTCTGATAATTGAGGGGAAAAAGCAATCGCCTGCTAGCTCTGCTATTGCCGGAGATGTAGTAGCTGTAGCTAAATTAAAAGAAACTACAACTGGAGATACGTTTTCTGAAGAAAGTAATAGTATCGAATTTACCCCGATTAAACCTCTCTCGCCAACTATTTCATTTGCCATTGAAGTAGCTGATAAAGAAAATGAAGACAAAATTTTTTCCTCACTTACAAAATTAGCTGAAGAGGACCCTACTCTTATTATAAGTAAAGAGCAATCTACTTTAGAAACCATCCTTTCAGGCACAGGCCAAGTTCATTTAGAAAATACAAAAGACAAGCTAAAAAGAAAATTCGGAGTAGAAATCAACCTTAAGACTCCTAAAATTCCTTACCGGGAAACGATTAAGGTTGCCAAAGAAAACGTTGAATATAAGCATAAAAAGCAATCAGGTGGAAGGGGCCAGTTCGCGGTAGTGTTTTTTGATATCTTTCCCCAAAAAAGAGGAGAAGGCTACATGTTTGACTTGGCCTTAACCGGCACAAATGTACCAAGAAACTTTGTCCCGGCAGTAGAAAAGGGCCTGGCTGAAGCAATGGAAAATGGAGTCGTGGCCGGCTATCCAATAGTTGATATAAAAGTTAGATTTTTTGACGGTAAATCTCATGAGGTTGATTCTTCGGAAATGGCTTTTAAAATCGCTGCTCTAATGTGCTTTAAAGAAGCCATGCGAGAAGCTAATCCTATTTTGCTTGAACCGATTATGAACATGGAAATTTCTGTTCCCGAAGATTCGGTTGGAGATATAATGGGTGATCTTAATGGCAGAAGAGGGAAAGTTCTAGGCACAGAAGCGCAAGGCAAATATCAAATTATTAAAGCTGAAGCACCCATGGCTGAAGTATTAAAATATTCTTACGACCTAACTTCTCTAACCGGCGGCCGCGGCAGTTTTCAGATGAGCCAAGTCCGCTACGATGAAGTCCCGGCTCATTTAGCGGAAAAAATTATTGCTCAAGCTAAACAGAAAAAGGAAGAGGAGAAGTAATTCTATAAATAAATTTAATAAAAAAGCCAGTCTAAACTAAAAGTCTAGACTGGTATTTAATTTTTCAAATCTCCGATAACAAATTTGTATCAATTTCCGAACCGCAGGCTGAAATAACTACTTGAAAAGCCTCTATAACTTCTGTTTTTTGCAACACATTATCATCTACTTTAATCAACATCTGATGAAATTGATTAATAAACCTGCCTTTATTACTATTCTTCTTTAAATAGCTTACAGCCTTTTCGATATCTTTTTCAAAACTAGTAAATTCCGAAATTTCCATAAGAAATTGAATAGTAAGATTGACTAAGGGTTTATTCCATAATTTTCTGTTAATTCTTCTAATTTTTGTAGTAACATCAATAAAAGGAGACCATATTCTGAATATGTTATTAAGTACAAGTAGCTCAACTTCACTTTGTTTCTTGTCCTCGTAAACAACATCCCCTACAATAGCTAAACTATTATCCAAACCAAAGGTTTTTATACGTAATTCTCCAATTAATTTGGCATTTTCTAGCAGAGATAATTCACGCAATTTCCCCTCTTTTTTAAGCCTCTTTACTACGAAAGGGATTGATTTTAATAACATCCTTGAAGACTCAAGATCTGGATAGGAAGGACGATAGCTCTCCAATTTCTCAATAATTTCTAGTCTTAAAGCTTTGCACCACAAATCTGGTCTCAGAATTTTATAAGATGGTAAAGCAATCCCCTGCATCATTGAAATAGAATTTGGAGTTTTTAATTCAAATAAATCTATTCCCTTAAAATCAGATGCGCTTATATTAGTTATAGGTATTACCGTCCCCTCAATCCTAATAGTCGTTGTCCCTCTAAATTCGTTTTTAAATAATTTCAAATCCCCAAGCAACTGCTTTCCGTTAACTAATTCAACCCTTTTTTCTGCCATTTTTTACCCTCCTTTACTGCGCTTCCCTTGTCTTAAAAAGACGGAAGCAATGTAAAGCTATTTTTATTTTTTACCCACCCTATGTGAGTAATTAAAAGAGCATAGAATCTTTTTATCATATTAATTATAAGCTGTCAATGATGGCGACAAAAAAGAAGGCGACATTCCGGAATGTCGCCTTCTTTTTAAACTTTTTAAACAAAAAACACCGTTGTTCGGGCATCATCTAGCGCTAACGAAGGCGAGGATTGCAATCCTCGCCTTCGTTATTTTATTAACCAGGCCTCCAATGAAGACGACCAAACGTTTGGTCGTCTTCATTTATTTTTCCATATAAAAAACACCATTGTTCTGGCGGCGGCCTACTCTTCCACCCCGATAACATCGGGGAAGTACCATCAACTATTTTTTGTTTATATTATTTGTGCTATAATAAAAATATGGATCAATGGGAGGAATTTATTGCAGCCACTATAACTGCAAAAAAATATCTTTTTAGTAAATAATGAATTGATAATATAACATACATAGAATTTCCATTTACCTTAGTATTTGTAATTAAGAAGGCGGCGACAACGTATCAGTTTTAATAATTTTATCCGTTAGATATATTGGGGAATATTACTATATGGTATAGTTTTACTTATTGATTAATTTTTATATTTATTAAAAAACAATAATGATTAAAATTATAATTAAAAATAAAAAAAGTTTAATTATAATCATT
>JBDRJA010000038.1:0-2915 GCA_043815345.1 Patescibacteria group bacterium
GAAGGTTCAATTGCTCAAAATTTATTAACCATTGCCTTAGAAAAAGCTAAAGAATACAAAGCGAATACGATAACTCTTATCAGAGTAAAAGTTGGAGAATTTACCGGAGTAAACCAAGCTGCTTTAGAGTTTGCTTTCGATAATTTTAGTAAAGGCACCATTGCGGAAAAAGCATCTTTACAGATAATGTTATCACCGTTATTAGGTCAATGCTTAAAATGTAACAAGATATTTGAAATTAAAAAAGATGAATTTAAGTGTTTAAAGTGTAATAGTTTAGAAATAGAAATAGTTTCTGGTCAGGATTTATATATCCAGGATATTGAGATAGAATAAATTATTTTAAAAAAATAAAAATACTTTACATTAAAAAAATAAAATGTTATACTTTATTTTGTTAATTTAAGTAAAGAGAGGTGAAGAAATGATAGATTTTATTGTAACCTTTTTACTTAGCATGCTTACCTATCTAATTCTTACCGCCAGCCAGGGAGAAGTATGGGGGTTATGGAGCATTTTCGAAATTATGACCGGAATTTTTCTTTCTCTCGTTGTAGCCCTTATAGCCAATAAGGTATTATTTCAAAAAAGAACTTACAGAATGTTAAACCCATTTAGATGGGTTATTTTTTTAGTCTATTTGATCGGACCGTTTTTTTGGGCAATGGCTAAAGCAAATATTGACGTCGCCTACCGGGTAATTACCGGGAAAATAAATCCCGGTATAGTAAAAATATCTCCAGGGTTAAAGACAGATTTAGGAATTACTTTATTAGCAGATTCTATTACTTTAACTCCAGGAACGCTCAGTGTTGACATTGATGAAACAAATAATGATTTGTATATTCACTGGATAAATGTTACCACTTTAAAGCCTACTATCCACCATATTTGTGGTAATTTCCCTCAATGGATTAGGAGGATTGCAGAATGAGTGAATTTTTTAAAATTTTTATTATTCCCGGGGGATTATTGTTGATATTTATGTTACTATCCTTGATTAGACTCATCCTTGGACCCACTGTTCCTGATAGAATAGTAGCTCTGGATACCATAAATACTTTAGTGGTAGCTGGAATGATACTCGTAGGTGCAGCCTATGAAGAAGTCATTTACATTGACGTAGCTATTGTTTATGCTTTACTATCTTATATTGGAACCTTATATGTAGCTAAATATTTAGAAGGAGGGTCTAAAAAATAATGGAAACATTATTGACTGTTTTGTATATTTTTTTAGGAATAGGTTTATTTTTTAATTGTTTAGGCTCAGTGGGACTTCTTAGATTTCCTGATGTTTACACCAGACTTCATGCTGCAACAAAAGCTACAACTTTCGGTTCAATTTTTACTTCTTTGGCAGTTATTATTTATGGTTTTTCCCGTTGGAATATTACAGATGATTCTAAATTTGGAGTCCTTGCTCTTCATACCATCGTGGCTTTAATTTGTCTGATAATTACCAATCCTACTGGTGCCCATGCTATTGCCCGCGCTGCTCATCGTAGTGGAGTAATGCCCAAACAAGCAGTGATAGATCAATTGAAGGAGGCTAAATTGAAATGAATACTTTTGTTGAATTAATTCATATTTCAATTTTAACAATGATGGTTATTGCTGGTTTTTTAGCAGTAATAATAAAGAAATTATTGCCTTCAGTAATTGCACTATCAGTAGCAAGTTTGCTTCTTTCATTAGAATTTTATCTATTACATGCTCCTGATGTTGCTATAGCTGAGGCAGCTATTGGAGCAGGATTGACTATGGCAATATTTATTTTTGCAATTAGAGGGACTAGATAGGGGGGGATAAAGTGAAAAAAATTATTTTCGGTATCGCCTTTATAATATTTTTTTCTTTCTTGATAGTTAGCGCTATAAACATGAGAACATTCGGAGAACCTACTATTAGTCAAATGGATGATTATTTTATTGAAAATGCCCAGAACGAGACCGGGGCAAACAATGTTGTAACTTCCATCGTTTTTGATTATAGAGGTTTTGATACATTAGGAGAAGCTACAGTACTTTTTACCGCAGTGATGGGGGTTGTAGCTCTTTTCAGGGGGGTCAAGAAATGAAAGAAATGTCTAGAATAGTAAAAACTGTTACCAATTTCGTTTATGGTTTTATTATTATTTTTGGTTTTTACATAATAGCACATGGCCACCTTACTCCAGGTGGAGGTTTTCAGGGTGGTGCTGTAGTAGGCTCAGCTTTCGCTTTGCTATTGGTTTCTTATGGTAGTTTGAATTCTAGGGAATTTCTCAAAAAGGATATTTTATCACTCTTTGAAGGCTTTGGTTTAATTTTGTTTATAGTTTTAGGTTTTTCGGGATTAGGAATAACTTTTTTTTATAACTTTTTAGCTAACAGTGGGAGCTGGTTCGGTGATACTGCCATAATCGGTGTTAATCCAGGCAATATGAATACTGGAGGAGTAATTCCTTTGATGAATATTGCCGTTGGATTAGAAGTTTTATCTGCTTTTGGGGTTATTGTTTTGACTATGGCTAGCGGAGCGGAATTTACTAAGAAGAAGGAGAATTCATAAAATGATAGGCAATTTACCTTATGTTGCAGTAGTAATATTTATTGGATTAGGAATTTATACTCTTATGTTTAAGAAAAATTTAATCAAAATTGCTATCGGTATTGTTTTGATTGAAAATGGTGTAAATCTATTTTTAATTACCTTAGGTTATAGAAAAGGAGCAATCGCCCCGATTTATACTCAGGCACCCTCTGGACAAGTAATGGTTTTGCCAACTCCTCAAGCACTGACTCTTACCAGTATAGTTATAGGTATTGCAACTACTGCTTTAATATTGTCGGTTGCCATGATGATTTATAAACACTACGGTACCTTGGATACAGACCAGGTAAGGAGGTTGAAAGAATGAATCTATCGAACCAT
>JBDRJA010000039.1:0-3284 GCA_043815345.1 Patescibacteria group bacterium
TTTAGATACAATTCTATTTTTTCCCTTTCGTAGAAAGTAATTCTTGATATTTTTGACATATAGGCAATTTAGCTAAAATTAGTTAACTGCCTATATTACTATTATTCTTGGGGTGGTGCAATGGGTATTGATTCTAGTAAATTATACCAGATCTTGCTAAAATATAAAAGTTATGCTACTATTTTTACAGCACTAATAGTGCGTTTTATTATTTAAAGTTATTCTCATCCCGATTACTCGGGATTCGCGGATTCGCATTATATCATATGAAAAAAGATATTCATCCAAAGTATTATAATGAAGCTAAAGTAACTTGCGCTTGCGGAAACAATTTTATTACTGGATCATATTTAGCTGAAATAAAAGTTGAATTATGTTCTAATTGCCACCCCTTTTATACTGGTAAACAAAAATTAGTAGATACTGCCCGCCGAGTTGAAAAATTTCAAGCTAAAGTAGATGCGCAAAAAGAAGTAGCTAAAACCAGAAAAGGCAAAAAAACCAAAAGAGCTGTACAGGCTAAAGCAAAAGCCAAACTAAAGGCAAAAAAAGAAATAGTTGTTAAAGCTGAAAAATCTGACGATAGCGATAAAAAATAACTATACTAAAAACAGTTATTCTTAATTGCCTGGTATATGATATAATAGACTAAATACCAAGTAATTATGAGTAACTGTTTTTTATTTCAAAAATATGTACAAAGAGATTAAGGAAAAATTTAAAAATCTTGAAAATAAACTAATGAATTTTTCAATGGCTAATAATCAGAAACAAATAGCCATAATATCTAGGGAGCATGCGGAGCTAAAGGAAGTTATTGGCATGATTTTAAAGTTGGAAAAAATTGAAAAAGACATTGAAGGAAATAAAGAAATAATAGAAAAAGAAAATAATAAAGATTTAATAAATATGGCTGAAGTCGAATTAACTGAACTTGAAAACAAAGCAGAGAACCTAAAAAATGAAATTAAAAATGAAATAAATCCAGCCGATCCTAATGATAAAAAAAATGTAATTATTGAAATTCGAGCTGGCACTGGCGGGGACGAATCCGCGTTATTTACTGCCGATTTATTTCGCATGTATTCGCGTTTTGCAGAAAAACGTGGCTGGAAAATAAATATTTTGCATACTAATAGAATTGGTATTGGCGGATTTAAAGAAATAATTTTTGAAGTATCTGGTAAAAATTCTTACGGAGATCTAAAATACGAAGCTGGGACTCATCGGGTTCAGCGCATCCCGGAAACTGAAAAGCAAGGGCGTATTCATACCTCCGCTGTAACTGTAGCTGTACTTCCTGAAGCCGAAGAGATTGATTTAGAAATAAAAAATGAAGATTTAAAAATTGATACTTATGCTTCTTCAGGCCCTGGAGGACAAAGCGTTAATACTACTAATTCCGCAGTCCGCATTACCCACCTGCCAACTAAGTTAGTTGTCCAGTGCCAGGATCAAAAGTCACAGCACCAGAATAAAGAAAAGGCAATGCAAATTCTCCGCTCTCGCCTGGCCGCTCAATTAGAAAACGAAAAGCAAAGCAAATTATCAGATGACCGTAAAAAACAAATAGGAACTGGGGACCGTAGCGAAAAAATCCGTACCTATAATTTTCCCCAAGACCGGATTACTGACCATCGCATAAAAAAATCTTGGCATTCTATTAATAGAATTATGGACGGTGAGATTATAGAGGTAATTGATGAAATAAAAAAAGCTACGATTTAATTGTTTATCAATACGCTTCTTCTGCGTCATCATTGTAAATGACTATTTGTCCGATTTTAACTAACAATACAAATAAATTAAAAAAGAAACGTATTCCAAATCCGCATTTGGAAGCAGAATTTTTATTATCTCATATTTTAAAAAAACCGCGTGAATTCATCCTTGCTCATCCAGAAAAAAAGCTTACTAAAACCCAAATTAAAAATTACCAATTACTAATTACTAGAAGGTTAAAGGGCGAACCCCTGGCATACATTATCTGTTGTAAACAATTCTATGGCCTTGATTTGTACGTTAATAAAAACGTCCTTATCCCCCGCCCTGAAACTGAATTAATGGTTGATGAGGCCTTAAAATTTGCAACATGCAACCCGAAACATGCAATAATAATTGATGTTGGCACTGGAAGTGGATGTGTTATAATTTCAATAGCAAAGAAACTTAGTTTCGGGTACCCGAAACTAAGTTTCAAGTATCTTGCATCTGATATCTCAAAATCGGCTCTCGCGGTCGCTAGAAAAAATGCCAAGTTACATAAAGTAGATAGAAAAATAGAATTCATCCAAGGCAACTTACTTAAGCCGTTATTAAATATATTAGAAATTAGAAATTATAATTTAGTAATTTTGGCCAATCTCCCCTATCTTTCTCCAATACAAATAAAAAACTCTCCTACAATTAAGTATGAACCTAAATTAGCCTTATCCGCTGGGCCAGATGGCTTAAAATATTATCGCCAACTATTTAAACAGATCGGCCAAGTCGCTAATCATCAAATACAAATTACGATACTATGTGAAATAGATTCTTCTCAAACAATTAAAATAAAAAAGCTTATTAAAAAAGAACTTCCTCAAAGTAAAATTCAAATAAAAAAAGACCTTTCCGGCCTTAATAGAATGGTAAAAATTAATATATAGTTTACTTAAAGACTTGGATTTTATTTGCATTTAAAACCAAATTCTGTACGATCAAATTATGGACAATATTATTGTTCAATAAACTAAGGTCTAAAAAATATAGCTTTCTAATTTATTCCAGCCGGAGTCATCGCGTGGGGTCCTGCATCGCCTGAGTCAGAATTAATTTCTAAATAATAACTTATATAATAATCTGATCCATCGCTAGAAGTATACCAATAACAATGGCTTTGAACTTCGTTAGGACAGCTTTGCACATAACCATCGCTAATAGTACAGCCTACGCTTTCTGGCGTGGTACCTGGATTAGTCGGGTCAAAAGGAATAAAAAATATTATTTCGTTTGATACTAATAAAGCACCCGCAGGACTACTATTAGATAGGCATTCTCCATCGGATTGAGGATGGATTCCGTGTTCATTTATATATATAGCCAATCCCTTATTTATCGTTTTAATATTAGCCACTCTCTCAAGATCTCTGCTTCCCATTCTGACAGTGCCAAAATAATATAAAGTAGTTGTAGCTAAAAATCCGATAATTGAGACAACTACTATGATTTCTATTAATGTAAACCCTTTTTTATTAAACATTTTCATATTTTAAAACTATTTTTAATATTAAATTATATAAATT
>JBDRJA010000040.1:0-8003 GCA_043815345.1 Patescibacteria group bacterium
TTTTAGATACAATTCTATTTTTTCCCTTTCGTAGAAAGTAATTCTTGATATTTTTGACATATAGGCAATTTAGCTAAAATTAGTTAACTGCCTATATTACTATTATTCTTGGGGTGGTGCAATGGGTATTGATTCTAGTAATACAGTAGAAGTCTTGCAAAAAATAAAAATTTATGCTTTAATAATATGATTAAATATAGCCATGCTCTGTAAAATTTATCGCACATTTATTTTTTGTTTTTTGTGGAAATAAGGAGGAGGAGATGAGCAAAAAAATAAAAATTTTGATTTGGAAATTTTTTTTAGTTTTGATTGACTTTTTAGTTAAGCACAGAGCTATATACCAGCTACCAATCTTTTGGAAAAAATATGAAAAAGATTATATAATAGATCAAAGATGTTTGAGGGAATTAATGTTATTTGAAAAAAAACTTGATAAAAAAGTAATAATAATTGACGCTTTAAATGCAATTGATGTTTTTACAAAACTATATGCCAGAGGTAAAACAGTATATTTTTATACGGATAAAGAAATGAAGAAAATACATGAATTGCCATGGCCGACTAAAAAGTTAGTCGAATTTCCAGATTGTGATTGCCCAAAAATTAATTTTAAAGTATCTTTTTCACGACTGTTTTTCTTAATCGAAGAACATACTAAAAAGTATTGGGAAATAATTTTGGGCACCAAGATTGATTCAAATGGTTTTCTGTTTTATGCTTTTAAATTAAGAATGGAGTTGAGAGAAATTGAAACAGAAATAAGAACTAATAAAATTTATTTTTTTCCGGATAGAGAAGAAATAAGAAGGAAAGTAAAGGAAGGAAAGATTATGTTATTTCACAATTAGCACAAAGAGGGGTAGTTAAAAAAATTATTACAATTTATAACACTCCACTTTAAATAAAAAGACCGTCGGCCCAGGAGAACCAACGGTCTATTTTTTTCTTAAAATGCGGAGCGTAATAGACAGATTATAACCTTCTTTAAAGAATTGGATGAATATTTATATATACCAACATTATCTTAAAATTACAAAATATGTCAAAAAAGTTAGCCTTTTTTTAATCTAACAAACTGATGAGCCAACCTTGCGCTTATCTTTTAAAAGACATAAGCACAAAAGGCTTGGCTCATCAGAAATTTTGATATTTTATAAGGCTTTAAATTCAGTAATTTTAAATTTATGATTAGTTTTAATAAAAATACCCGTTTAATTCAGGAAACACCTTATAATCTGCCATATCACTTGAAAAAAACAGCCAATCTACGGCTTCAAGGTAAAATTAGAGCTTTAATTATGGTTATGCCTGAAAAATTTAATGCTGAAGTTAAATTTACAAAAAGAAGAATTTGGTTTTCAGGAAATAATAAAAAATTTATGCAGGTGGTCGTCGGTAAAAATAAACTTTTTATTAAAATCAAAACGGAGAACAAATGGAGGGAGTTAAATTACCCTGCCTTTGAAGATTTCAGGAGGATTTATTTTTATCTTAAACTTTGTTTTATTCGATCCATCAATGGTTTCCAGACAGAACCGCTTTTTTTAACACTACTTTCTCTTTTTCTCGCCGCAGTCTCAGTTAAATAAGCTTCGTAATAAACTAATTTTAATGACCTGTAATGTTCTGTCGATTGAACTTCACCATCGTTGTGCTGTTTAACGCGCTTTATTAAATCATTAGTTGAGCCTTTATAAAACCAATTGTCAACCTGTAAACTTTTTAATACGTAAAAATACCACATAGATAAAATAAGATTAGTATTATAATATTAATCTTATTTTAACATATAACTCGCAAGAATGTGACTCACCACGAATGGCGGGCCACGTCGCTCGCGAGCGACGTGGCGGGAGCGACGAGACTCGAACTCGCGACCTTCTGCGTGACAGGCAGATGTTCTAACCAACTAAACTACGCCCCCTAAACCCCTTACTAGCTTTAATTTAAAATTCAAATTAAAACTGGGAAGGGAAAAATAAAAAAAGTCAATTGACTTGTTTGAATAGATATTAGCAAAAAATACTCTAAAAGTCAATTTAATATGCAAAAAACAAACATCCCGGCAAAGCCGGGATGTTTGTGTCAATTTCCCATATTTTAATTGAAATGAATGTTTATTTTTTCTGATTCACTAATTTATTTGATTCATATGGGATTGAAACAGCCAGCCTACGCGCGTTCTACTGACCGTCTCTAAGATAAATTAACATTAAAAGATTAAAAATATATTAAAAGAGTTTTATTTAAAAAAAGAAGCCGACGTGCCTAAAGGACAAATCGGCTTTTTAAGTTTCGGGAGTTTCTCCCTCAGAAGGCCAAGTTGAGCCGCATCCATAGCCATATTTTCCACCAACTATCTTATGCGTCCAACATAGTATATTATATTTTTTTACCCATTCACAAAATTTATCTAATTCACTATCTGAAGGGGCTAATTCAGGGATATTTTCTGCGGCCATCGCTTTAACTTCAAAATATTTACGTTTATTTACTATTAGTTTAGCAAGGACTTCTGCATATTTTTGATTACAATTTTTTTCTTTATAAAGAGCCATTGAGATCACATTTGGCTGGCCAGTAATTTTTGAAAATTCAACATGTAGATCAATTAAGTCTTTCAGTAATTGTCCTTTTGTACCTGGCATTCGCTCCCATCTTACTTCGTCATCGGGGTAATTTATTGAAAAATAAAGTGTTGGCCTTAATTCTTCTAGGAGCTGGCGATATTTTTTACTACGAAGAATTTTCTCCATAGTTTTTATGCAACCTACAGAAGTAAGAATAAAATTAATTCTTACTCCGCGAATTTCAGACATTAGCTTAAAAGCATCTAGAGTATTAGTGGGTTTCTGGCAATACATCCAGTCTCCGCCACAAGTTGAATTTACTGTGAACTCAAAAGGTCCATGGGGTATTTTTTTAAAAGCTTGAAAAGCAAGAAAGCTTCCCAGGCCATGATAAACCTGGCTGCATATTTCATTTACCGTATTATCCCTAACATAACCTTTTTCTTTAGAAAGGCAGTTGAAGCAATTTACCTCGCAGCCTTTACTGGCGGTTACTCCGATAGTAATATGGCCAGTTTGATCTAAGTCGTAAGCAGTCCATCTAAACCTTTTATTGTCCTCATAGTTACAACCTTCAAGTCCTTCAAAATCTACTCCAAGGAATTTATTAAGGGGGTGAATAGCTGATTTAAATGGCCAGCCAGTTAACAATTTTTGATAAGATGTATTTTCACTCAATACCTTTTCAATTATAGTTAACATAGATTCAACTTCAATCGGCTTCAGGATACATTCGTCAACGGGCAGTTTTTTTATTTGTAATAGCCCGTGAAAATAGCTCATAATAATTATTTTTACCTGAGGGATATATTTTTTATAAGAGATAGCTCTATTGATTGCAGAAGCATTTTTTTCTCCAAGATAAGCTTCTGTAATAATTAAATCAATATTTCTTTGTTCCTTAATTATTTGATCTGCTTCCTGGGAATTTTCCGTTGTGAATACTATGAAGCCTTTTTTTTCTAATATATATTTGAATAAGTTTAATGTCATCCTATCATTATCAATTAGTAAAATTCTTCTCTGCCAGTCCATTTTTTTCACCTCCCTTCATCTAATATTCTGTCTAACTAGACAGTTTTTAATGAGCAATTTTATTTAATATAAAAAACTAGGTTATTTTTTAAATATTAAAATAACCTAGTATTTATTTTCTGGTTATTGTTACTACAAGGTATATTTATAATAAATTTTGATCCCCGGCCCAGTTCGCTTTCAACATTAATATAACCGTTATGAATCCGGGCTATCCATCTACTAATTGACAGTCCTAATCCGGTTCCACCCTCTTTTCTTGATCTAGATTTAGCAACTCTATAGAAACGCTCAAATATGAATGGTAAATCTTCTTTCGGGATACCAATGCCATTATCCTCTACGATAATTCTTGCCATAACTTCGTCTTTCTCAGCTTTAATCTTTACCCAACCGCCTTCGTTAGTATATTTAATGGCATTTCTAACGATATTAAGTAATAATTTTTCAATCTTAGCTTCATCGCCTTCAATATTTAATGTCTTTGCATGTTTTTGATAGCTTAATTTTATATTTTTTTGCTTTGCTAAAACCCTAAGAGATTGTTCTACGGCTTTAATTATTGATTCTAAATTAATTTTTTCATAAGATAGTTTTTCAGTGTAAGAATCTGCGTTAGTAAGCATTGTTAAATCAGATAAAATTCCGGTCATTCTCTTAATTTCTTTATTCATAAGAGTGTATACTTCGGAAGTTTGATTATTTATTTTTTTTTCTTTATTAATTGCTAAATCTAAGTTTCCCTTAATAATAGTTAGGGGAGTTCTTAATTCATGAGATGCATCAGCAATAAACTTTAATTTTAAATCCAGTGCTTTGTTTAGTTCCTTGTTTGCTAGATCAAGCTGCCAAGTTCTTTGAATTACTTTTTTCTCTAATTCTTCATTTAATTTTTCAATTTTTTCCTTAGTTAAAATTGCTTCGGTATTATCAATGGCCATGGAAATTACTCCTTCAATTTCCCCTTTTAGATTATTCAATGGTACGGCAATGATATTTAAATATTTTATCTGTCCTTCCTTATTTGTTGTTCGGCAATTAGCTTTTGAGAATGTTTTACCGGTTTGTAATAACTTTTTGTATTTATCTACTAATTTTTCACGCTTAAAGAAAGGTAGGGTGTATATATTTTTACCTATATAATTTTCTGAAGTAGATATATTGTTTATGAATTTATTAGTTGAAGTTATTATTCCTTTCTTATCTATGATTATAATACTAACTGGCGCGTTATCTAGAATTCTTTTATTGAATTCATGCAATTTTCTTATCTCTTCTTCAGCTCTTTTTTGTTCTGTAATATCTCTAACAAAACCTTGAACCCCTATACTTTTGTTGCCTTCTTTAATGACCGATCCACTAAAGCTAATATATTTCACTTTTCCTGATTTACTAATAATCCTTAGGCTATAACTAGTGGGCGCCTCATTTCCAACTAGCCTATCTTTAAAGTGTTTGGAAACTAATTCGAAGTCATCAGGATGGATTATTTTAGAAAAATGAGTTTTGACTAAGTCTGATTCATTGTAGCCATATATTTTAAAAAAAGCCTTGTTGGTAAAAGTATAATAACCTTGAGGATTAAGAATAAATACGCCATCCTCAGCATTATCTACTAATTTTCTGTATTTTTCTTTACTTTGTCGTAAAGCTTCTTCTGCCTTTTTACGGGCAGTAAGGTCTCTTTGTACTGAAATAGAATGCATTGAATTGCCTTGAGTATCTTTAATGGTATCTACATTTAAAAGGATGGTAATTTCCTTGCCTTTTTTAGTAATTATATTTAATTCTTCGTCTCTTAGTTTTCCGGTCTTCTTCCACTTGGCAAATAATTTTTCAGATTTTTCTAGCGAAGAAGGCGCGTAAATAGTTTTTAGAACTGGCTTGCCGATTAACTCTTCTTTTTTATAACCAAGCGCTTTTAAAGCGCTGCAATTAACATCAATAATTTTTCCCCTAGCCGAAATTATATAGCAATACTCGGCGTTAGTTTCAAAAAATCTTCTAAATTTTTCTTCGCTTTTTTTTAGCGCATCTTCAGTGCGCTTCCTCTGAATAATTCCAGCCAAAGCATTAGCAAAGGCAATTAAAAATTCTTCCTCTTCCGGCTTGCTTTGATGGCCTTCTTTTACATAAATATTAATTACCCCAAGTAACTTTTCGGAAAATAAAATTGGTACACAATAATGCCCGTGGGGAAGAATTCCTTTGTAATCAACTTCGTGGGAATGGTATACTTTATTTATAAATTGAATTTTTTTCTTTAAAGCCGCTTGCCCGCAAACACATTTCCCAAAAGGCACAACAGCGCATTTATGCTGTAAAGTTTCTGGTAAACCATTTTGCACTTTCATCAACAGGACATTAGGATTTTTTTCAGCTAAAAATATACCTCCCTTTTTTTCAAAAGCCAACCAAGGAATTTCTAAGAGCTTGTTTAATGCTTGATCTAGTATTTTTTCCAAGTCAATTTCTTTATGAGATAAGTTAAGAATCGTATTGATTACGTTTTGGATATCATAATTCCTTTGTAGCTCTTCTTTAGCTTGCCTACTCTTACTTATATCAACCACTGTTGTCCGCAAGCCAATAATATTATTCTGATCGTCATAATCCAAAGTAAAATTTATCGTAGTATAAATTTTTGAGCCATCTTTTTTTAAAAATATCCTTTCTTTTTTTTTGGATAATTCTTTTCCGGCAAGTTTGAGCTCAAGTGTCTTTTTCGCATCTGCTCTCTCTTCCGGTACTATGAATTGAAAAATAGATTTTCCTATCATTTCATACTTTGAGTAGCCCAGCATCTTAACTTCCGTTTCATTAACATCTTTAATAAAGCCGGATTTATCTAAGGTATGATAGGCTACTGGCGCTTTATCCCATAATTCTTTGTATTTTTTTTCTGAGGCTTTAATTTCGTGAAATAAAATAACATTAGCAATGCTTTTCACTAAATCTCTAGAGAAGTTATTAAAAATTTCTTGATCTTCCTTTTTTAAGTCAGGGGATAAAAATTCAATGCCGCCAATAATTTTTTTATTTAAAATAATCGGTGCAAGAATAGAATTGGTTTGCCAGCTATTTTTTAAAAAATTTTTCAGTAAAGGGAACTTATTTAAAATACTCTTATGGCGGTCTTTGTAAAAAAAAGCCTTTTTTTCTTTTATTAGTTTTTGATATTCTGGAAGCTTTGATAAGGGGATTTTTTTTCTAATTATTTTTTTCTGAAATATTTTATTAACTATATTAACTATTTCTTTTCTTAATGATAGATGCCTGATAATAACATGTTCTTTGTTTGGAGTAAAAAGCGTAATAAGAAAAGTATTATTATTTAGTGAGATCAAGCGTTCTCCGATTGTAGAGAAAATTTTATCTAAGTCAAGATCGCCTTTTATAGACTCAACTTGAGTTAATATGAAATCAAGCGCGGTTTTAGTATCGCGAGGATGTGAGATCGATTGCTTAAGATTTATTGCTTTATCAAGTAATGTTTTCATTTTTTATTTTTATCCTGGACCTTGTAGCCAACATCCCGGACTGTATGAATTAACCTGTTGTTGAAACCTTTATCTATTTTACGCCTTAAATAGCTAATATATACATCAATAACATTGGAATCGTCTGTAAAATTATAGCCCCAGATGTGTTCGCCAATCATAGTACGGGTGCAAACATGGCTAGGCCTGCGCATCATATAGTCTAATAAGCGGTATTCCTTGCTTGACAAGGGGATTTCTTTTTCACCTCGATATACTTCATGAGTAGCCGGATTTAAAGTTAAATCTCCAATTTTCAGTTTAGTAGATTTTACCGTTTTTTCTCTGCGAAGTAAAGCTCTGATTCTTGCGATTAATTCCCCGAAAGCGAAGGGTTTAATTAAATAATCATCTGCTCCAGCGTCAAGACCTTTTACACGGTCCTCTACTGTATCGCGGGCAGTTAACATAATAATTGGAGTATCAATTTTCTTTTCCCTTAATTTTTTACAAACTTCAATGCCATCTATTTTGGGAAGCATAATATCCAGGATAATTAAATCATAATCATTAATTTCGGCTTTATCAAGGGCTTCTTGTCCGTCATAAGCTGCGTCTATAGTATAATGCTCCATCTCTAATCCCTTTTTTATAAAACGAGTTATTTTTATTTCGTCTTCAACTACTAAGATAGTCATAATTTTGCATAGGTTTTATATTTAATTTATTTTTTAAAATAAATTTAAAACACAAACCTTTTATTATTATTTATAATATAAGACTGTAGAAGAATACCTTATCCCTAAGGCATAAATCACATTAATAATTGAACATTTTAAAGTTATCCTCATTACAAACAGAGGTTTTTGTGCTAAAATTAAAGTATACTTACTAATATTTAACCACAAAAATCTAT
>JBDRJA010000041.1:0-3894 GCA_043815345.1 Patescibacteria group bacterium
TGTCTTCTTCTTCTGAAAAAGCGCATCTTTTCATAATATCCCAGATTGATTCTTTGGCATGGCCTGGTACTATTTTTTTAGCAATCGGCACCATCTCATCTTCTACTACATGGGCTTGAAACTTTACGCATTCAGCCCCAGCTTTTTTTGCGTCTTCAATCATCTGCTTTGCTTTAGCCATCTCTCCTTCATGATTAATACCGATTTCAGCTATGACAAATGGAGGATATCCGGGTCCTATTCTTCTATTACCAATGGTGATAAACTTTTCCATATTTTAAAATAATTATTAATAATTTAAATAGTTAAATTATTCATGGCTTCACTCCTTGACTTTCGCTTATATTTAGTATATAATCATATATTCGCATTATTTGAATGAAAGATTATAAGAATAAAGGAGGGAGCTATGAATTTACACTGGCTAGTACAGTCTTTTATTGCTTTATTTAGTGCGGCAGGAATGATGATCTTGATTCTTACTCAAACTAAAGTTGGTGTTTCTGTAAATTTCATTATGATGATTATCGCCGCTGTTTGGTTGCCTAGTTTTGTTCTTTTAACTTATAAAGAAGGGATATCTTTCGAAATCACTATTACAAATATACTTATTATCTTTGCGGCTGGAGTTTTAAGTGTTTTAGCTAATTATATGCAGTTTAACGCTGCTAATAATGCTCCTAACGCCGGAATAGTATATGCAATCTTAGGTTGCAGCAGTGTACTGGTTACAGTTTTTTCCTGGATTTTTTATGGCGGGCGCCTTACATTAATAGAGATTCTTGGAATAATACTTTGTGTTTTCGGGACAACTCTCTTGAACTTAAAAACCTTCATCTTAGAATAACATTTAATCCGCCTTTAGGGGAAAACTTTCCCCTTTTTTTATTTTCCTTTATTAAAAAATGCTCTCTTTGCCCTTTAACTGTACTACCTAGTCTTAATAACTGCTAATCTTATCACTCCCTTACCATGCTGATGGGGAACTCCTTTGGGAATAATTATTATATCACCAGCTTCTATATTATACTTTCTTGCTCCGACTAAATTCATACCCAGCCATTCGCCAGAAGAAACGCTTTCTTTATCTTTTAATTCACCGCCGATAAAAAGTTCTTCTTTTCCCTCTGTAACTAAAAAAATATCAACATAATTTTCGTGCATCTCTGCCTTTGGAGCTGGCTCCTGCCCGGTTATATTTTTAGATACTATGACCGTTTCCTGACTGTTTGCTAACATTTTTTCTCCGTAGGGTCCAGTTTCCGGCAGGCTATTTATAAATTTATCTAAATCATTTTTTTTAATAACTATTTCTAGATTTTTCATAACTTAATTTTTTACTTTATCATCTTAAAACTATTTTCTCCTTTACCAAATATATTATAAACTTTTAATATCTGATGATCTTCTTTAAAGCTATAAGGATAAGGTTTCTTCTTATTAATAGCATCTAAAAAATATTTTATCTCTTCAATATAAATATCTTCCGTAGTATTATAATGCTTAAATTGCTTTACTTTTTTTACATTAATTAAGCGTGATTTTTTTTCACCAGCCCGCATTATCCTAATCTCGTATTTTAGCCAGTTCCAATCAATAGTACCCTTGCTTCCTATAATCTTTAAAGTTCGACCAGCTTCACGATTTAGTAAATCTATCATTATATTCCCAATAATACCATTTTTAAATTTAGCTATCACAGAATATATATCATCCGCGGTCATTTCTAAACTAGAAACTTTTGCTGAAATTCCAGTGGCTTTAATTGGTAAACTCTGAAAAATAAAACTTAACCAATTCAGCTCATAAGGCAACATTTCACGCGCTCCGCCGGTTTCTTTTTGAGCAAAATATACTTTTCTATAATCTTCATAGGGATGCCAGTCGGGCAAGTATTGCCCCAAATAATGATTAAAAGTTAAAGGCTGTCCTATTGTATTTTCATCAAGTAACTCTTTAATCTTTTTAATAGCTGGTACATAGCGGAAAGTGCAAGACGGTGCGGCTACAAATTTTTTAGTAAGCATCGGTAAAAGTTCTTTATAGCCCCTATCTACAGTTGGCACTTCAACAAAAAAATTAATCTTATGTTTAGCAGCATATAAAAAATATTTATCATGCAAATTTGGCGGCGTAGAAATAATAAATACGTTCGGTTTAAATTCTTTTAAAGCTTTCTGAAAATTATTAATAGTTCTAATATTATATTCTTTTTTAACTTCAAGGCACCTTTTTTCTGAAATATCAAAGCCGCAAATCTGCTCCGGTTTTATTTTATGAAAAAGCAAATTTCTAATCCGGCGCTTACCCATTGAGCCTAAACCTATTTGTAATATTTTTAGTTTACTATTTTGCATGTTTTTTTAAATATTCAATATTTTTAATATCCTTAATGGCTTCGTCAATATTAGTAAAAAATTTCTTCTTTCTCAAAAGGTCAAAAAAATATTTTAATTCATCTTTAAACATTTCATTGCGCTCTACTGTAATTTTTTGTTTAAAAACTTTATCTTTAATTTGCCAGCTGATTATATTATCGGTGTAATCCCAGGTTAAACTACCTTTAGAGCCAACTATCTCTAGGCCTCTTCTTAAGGGGATTCGTAAATAATCTTGATGTATAGAAACTATGGTCCCATTTTTAGAAACAAACAAACTATCAGCGCAGTCTTCAGTATTTATTTTTAAATCAGAAACTTTTTTTATTAAGGCAGTCTTTGGAATTAATTTTTCATTAAGCAGCCAGCCAGCATAATTTATCTCATGAATTAAATCCAGCATTACCCCTCCGCCGGTTTTTTTACTAACAGCGTAATTAAATCTATAATCCCTATTTCGCCACTCTCTAAGGTCTTGGCCAACTGTTACTCTAAGATAATAAATTTTTCCTATTTTATTACTTTTAATAATCTCCTTTATTTTAATTAAAGGTTTAAAAAAATGAAAATTATAACCCACAAATAAACTTATATTTTCTTTCTTTAATAATTTAGCTAAAGCGCCTAAACCATTAGAATTATGGGATATTGGTTTTTCTACGAAAATCGCTCCTGGGTTTAACCCAAGGCATTTCCTAATTGTTGGTATGTGCTTGTGGGTTTCATTAGTAACAAAAATGGAATCAAAAGGGGCGTGGGCGCTAAAATTAAACCAATTATTAACTACCATACTGTTCCCAATATCTTTTCTTTTTGATAAAATAACAATATCATTCGTATATTTTTTTATATTATTATAATGTCTTTGGCCAATTGAGCCAAATCCGATTAAACCTACCCTCATATTACTTGACAAAATTGATTATATATATTAATGTTATTAGATTTTGTTTGTCAAAATTTACGCACCTTACAAAAGAAAGGAGAAACCCACTATGAAAGAAAACGTACCATTGGTTTTAAGTTATCATTATTTGAACTGTCCAGGAGAATTAAAGCCTGGAGCAACTTGCGAAATGAGCCGCTTTAAAGGCCATCTTCGATGGCTTAAGGATAACCATTATACGGTTGTCATGCTTTCACAAATCGTTGAGTTGATTCGAGAAGGAAAGCCTCTTCCCCCAAAAACCGCGGCTATCTCCTTTGACGATGGCTTACGGGACGGATATAAACGGGCTTATCCTCTGCTCAAACAGTATGGATTTCCAGCCACCTTCTTTGTTATCACCTGTGCTCTGGAAGGCAAATTGCCTCCGGTAATTGGTTTCCAAATCCTTATCCAAGAACTGGGAGCTGACAAAATCCGGAAGGAAATCCTGCCTGAATTTCTGAAAGGCACGGGGTATGTCGGTCTGCTTGATCCAAAGAGATATAATATTCGGGAAGACAAGAAACCAGAGCTAGAAGAATTTCGATTAATCAAATGGATATTTAACCATTTTCTGCCGGTTTCTTT
>JBDRJA010000042.1:0-17577 GCA_043815345.1 Patescibacteria group bacterium
TGTCAAGGGTTTAACTTAAAAATCTGGTGATAAGATATTTTATTATTACTACGATTAAAATTATGGCCACAAAAGAAAGAAAATGCACTAAATATCTTTTCATTACCATCTTAATATCCATTAAGCGATGAACGACTATTGTGTATCCTACAATTATTGAAAAAACTAGTGGAGCCAGCAGTGAGACTGGAGAATATATAGCAACTTTATAGGCAGGTAAATATCCAAGTCCACCAATTAAATTTAAAATAGCAAAACTAATAATAAGATAAATTATCCTACGTTTTTCAGATAGATCAATAGAATTCTTATATTGAACAAAAAAATTATAAAGAAGAGCGAAAATATAGAAAAAGAAAAAAGCAAGAAAAAAGTGATGAAATGTTTGAGCAATAGTATGCACTCCCCAACGATATTTATATATATCCGCGACAAAGTAATCAGTTCTACTTAAAACTAAAAATATTACTGAAAGTACATAAGCAATGATTAGTAAAGCTTTCCTCTTCTTATTAGTGTATGTAAAAGCAAGGCTAAAATGATATTGGAAAGCAGGCATAAAAACAACTCCTAAATATATAAATCTATCCCAAAAAATAATTTTTTGGTCTTCTGAATTAATAAACATCATAAAAGTGCCGAACATCCAGATAGCAAAAACTAAAGATACCATGAAAAAGAGTCTATTTATTACTGATTTAGCATTTTTCTTTAAAACTATTAAGCCTAAACCCAACATAACGATTAAGCTTATTAAAGGATAAATTTGCCATAAACTTATATTTCCCATATGTTTAATTTAATTATTAACCTTATTAATATTTTATCATATTTTATATCTTTTTAAAAGAAAAAAAATAGACCGAATTTAAGAGTTAACTAATCTCTTAGATTCGGTCTGATTATGTGGTCCTATCTCTATTAAAGAAGGCCCAGGGTTCTCGCAATGCTCAAGGCCGGTTTGAATAAAGATGGCCATTCTTTCGCTGGTTTCGTGACCTTGAGTGAGGTGGCAGTGACCCGTTTGCCAAAGCTGACAAGCGGTGTTAGCCCGAACTGACCTTCATCTTCCCCCAGAAACTGGGAAACTAATTCCATGTTCTTAGGGTTGACTTTGAACCAGTCAATTCCTTGAAGAACAGTATGCTTGGTGATCAGAAGCTGTTCGCAGAAACACCCCCACAGTTCGTGGAGCATTAACTGCAACAGCCACGGTACGATCCCGCCCAAGACATACTGGAGCCTAGGGCTCCATCCGTTACCAGCGTCAAACCGGACAACGTGTTCGAGCTTGTGGAATTCCGCCTTGGTCATGAAATTCGGTTCACACGGATCGCAAATGGCGACGAGATGGTCAGGCCTCCGAATCTGGTTAATGATTTTCTGCGTCAGCTTGACACCCTTGCTGTTAGCGCAAGCGATAACCAGATCAATCTTGGTATCTCCTCCAAGCTCCTCATAGCCGAATATGGGTATAAACCCTTCTTTATCGGCTAGTGCTTTAAAATCCTTCTTAGTGTTGGACTTGGGATTTCCCATCCCATAAATTTCTCCCACACCAAGTTTCTTGCAAAAAAACAGAGATACTCCCCCCAAAAAACCATGAGGCGCAATGATCAACACTACCGCGCTCTGGATTTTAATCTTGAAGTAACGGAACACCTCGGCTATTTTTGCACCCAAGAGAATACCGGTAAAATTGTCGCCAATCCCAAAGTTCATTTCCGGAAACTTTTCCTTCAACTCACCAGAGGCAAAGAGCCTTTTGAGACCAGCGGCGACTAGTATTTCGGTAGCACCATCGCTTTTAGCAACCGAAACGCACTGACAAAAAAGCTTTTTGTATTTCTCAACCAGTCTCATGTTTCCATCCTGAGCTAATTTATAAGCTTTTTTCAGCTGGTTATCGGTCACCCGAATCATGTACAATCTACCTTGGATTCCATCCCAGGAAAATCTTGCCCATGATAGGACCTTCGGGGCCATCCAGATAAACAGGAAGCCGAACTTGATAACATCGAAAACACCCCGATAGTTCGAAATTCCTACCATCTTTAGGTTAGGTTGCGGGCCCCAAATTTTTAGAGCCAACCTGACCGCCCTTGCCATTACAAAATAAACCGGAAATAAAACGATATTCAACATAACACATTCCTCCCTTTCAGAATAATTTTTTATAGTTTTCACCTCACTAATGAGGATGAGGTGGATTTTCCTTTTTTAAAAGACCAAGCGCAAGTACCCTCCATTCATATTTAACACTTCTTGACTCAATCTTAACATCAATATCTTAAAACTAAATTAAAAAGTGTTATTTTGAATAACACTTTTATAATACCTTACTTTAAACAATTTGTCAATAGTTTTATCCCCCATATTTTTAAATGCCTCTAATTTTAGATAAAAATAATATTAATAATGATACAAGTTAGGCGTAAACGCACATTTATATCGCTGTATGTTTTGCCAAATTGCATTAAAGATTTCAATATTGAGCTAACGCAGTCCCGCTCTTCCCCAGTTTTAAATTATGCGCTTCAAGAGTAATAACATAAATATTCAGATGATGCGTGAAATATTTAATAATTTCATAAACCGGGGAGGGGCGGCGGTAGTTAGCAAAAAATATATTTTACTTAATTTTAGATACAAAAATAATCCAATATTGAAATTCCTTTACGATAAATTAATTTATAACTATAAATATTGAAAAATCAGATTAAGGGGTTGTCCACAGGAGGTTTAAATGACAAGGGCGAGATATTGCCTTAAAAATTTATCAAGTTTCCTGTATAAGTTCACCCAGCTATATCACGAAGTGATTTTTCAAAACGACACCTTTCTAGCAGGGTTTACTTCACTTTCGCTAAAAAATAAGCATCATAAATTTTACTTTCCTTTTTACTATGCTTTTTTAAAATTCCTTCTAATTCAAAACCGGCTTTTTCTAAAACTCTTTTGGAAGCTATATTCGGCAAGGGAACATAAGAATAAATGCGGCGCAATTTTAAATTCTTAAAACCGTATTTAGTTATCTCCTTAACTACTTTGGTCATAATTCCTCTGCCCCAATATTTTTCACCCAGCCAATAGCCAAGCTCGGCCTTATGCCCTATCATCATCTGCTTAAATGAAATCCCTCCAGCTAGCTTTTCATCTATTTCAATAGCAAAAGATAAAAACTTAGGCGTGATTTTTCTTTTCTCCTTTAAAATTTTAGCTAGCCATTCCCTAGCATTCTTTTTATTGTAAGGATAAAGAACCCGAGATAGATAACGGGAAACTTTTTTGTTATTTAAATTCTCCACTAAAGCGTCTCTATCTTTAACAGTATATGGCCGTAAAATAAAATCTTTTCTTTTTATAATTTGCTGTTTCATATTTAATAAGGACATTAAATCAACGTTGATTGTCTCAGCTAATTCTTTAATCCTTTTATTAATCTTTGGTAACAAACTTCCAAGTTATTATTTGCAAAAATTCCTAAATAAAAATTACCAGATATTCCTTTATAAATTGGCGCCCCATCCTTATCTAAGCCAGACGGTTTTCTCGTTAACGGAATAACTTGAGATAGCTTTAATCCTGATTCAAGCACCAACCTTTTCAAGTCAGTAAAATCAAAACCCTTAGGCAAATTAATAAGAGTAGTTGAAAGATAATCTCGGTAACCAAGATTTAGCGCAATCCTCTGAACAGGGGGCGCAACTGATTCTCTTTCATTTATTTCCCCTAGTATACCTACATATATTTTTTTTCCTAGCACCTGAAAAGGAATACTATTAGTTGGCATTCCAACATCTTTTAATGTTGATAAATATTTTTGAAAATTTTCTTTTGTCATTTCAAGAATAAAAATATCTACACTGGTGAAGCCTTCATAGTTCCTTTTTCTTTGCCTTATACCTGCAAAAAGCGCGAGTTGCTGCATTAGTTTAGGATACAAGGCCTCAAGTGAATTCGGCTCCGGTTTAAAAGATCTTCCCCCGATTGCTTTACTATTATCTTTAGGATCCTTAACCTGTCTTGCATAATGAAGAATAGATATTTCTTTACTTGAACGCATAATAAAATATATAGAGCCTTCTAAAACAATCTTACCAAAATTACCCATATCAGCTTCAAGCATAAACTCGGCGGAATCATATTTTTCACTATTCGTTTTTTTCTTTCCCATTAAAACTCTTTGCTCATTATGAATTTTTTGTACCCATTTTAATACTCTTGCCAGTCCTTTACTAGAATCTATTAATATACTTTTCATAAACTGGCCTGCTCCCATATTATTACCGCACTTTATCCAAATCTTTTTGATCCCTGTTTTTCTAAAAATTTTAACTGCCTCTATAGTTCCTTTTTGGTTCTTTATAACTATGCTAGGCGGCATCGGCAGAAAATCATTCCTCTGATTTATCTTACTGTTTCCATCATAAGAATTTATACCAGCCTGATTGTGAATTAATTTTTTTTCGTTTACTAATTTCTTAGTTAATAGATCATTGAATGTAGTTATTAAGAGGCTGCTTTTAGAAATTTTCTTAATAATATCTGATTTCATTAAAGCTTCAACCGGAGAAGCATTCATTTTGGGTAGATTCACTGTAATTAATCTTTCTTTCACATCAAAATTCTTTTTGTAAACGCCTGCTTTTTTTAGATAATTAATCCATTCCTTGTCAATTGGTGGTACAACTAAATAGATATTTTTCTCAAAAGCCAGGTGCGGTAAAAACATGTGCATTAGACTTACTCCAGAATTCTTTACTCTTCCGTCAAGCGTATATTTTTCATCTGGGCTTCTAAAGTTACCCCTATAATTACTTAGCAATATAATTTTAGTATTCTTCTTACTCTTTAAGAGAAGATGGCTGTAAGTATTTCTAAAAGTTTTTAAAAGGTTCGGCTTATAATTAATGCTAAATCCGAATTGCTTGGCAAACAATTTCATTTCTCTTGATATTTTTAAAGATTTTAATTTATCCATATTCTATTTTTTAGAAAGTATATAGGAAATAAGTTCTGAATTTTCTCCAACAGAAATAGTATTTATTATCTTAAAATCTTTTAGAATATCTCTGTCAATTCTTTCGAAAATAAAAAAATAAAGACCGAATGATGACCTTAGAATAATTTTTAAATTATGTTTTGAAGTTTCTTTTACCTTTTTAAGAACAGCTACCTTGGAATGCACCATTGCGGCAATTACTACATGCGTGGCTAGGTAATAATTAAAATCTTGGGCGCCAGTACAAGCGATATCTATTTGGGAATATAGCTTAAGTGTTTTAATTAATCTCCTTGAAATGTTCACTGCCTCAGAGTCTTTGTCAATACAAGTTACCTTACATCCTGTAGATTTCGCGTAACTAATTGCAGTCCAGGGAAATGGGCCACTTCCGATAAAAAATACATGAGATTCTTTATTTATTTTAGAAAGTTCTATTTCCTTTTCCCCAAGCGTTTTGTTGTTGGAGATGAATGTTTTTTTACTCTTGTTTGAAATAGTATCCAAAGCAGCCTTACTTTCTTGATAAATATAATACCTAGAATATACGCCTCTTATGCTTTCCGCTAGTTTTGCCAATTTTTTATCTTTTTGTATTACGTTAAAGGTAATTAAATAATCACTATGTGATAAAATTTTCTTCAAATCAATAACTACCTGTTTAAACTCTTGAGTGCCTAAGGTTCGAGAGGTTACTCCAATACTTTCAAATCTTTGTTTAATTTTAAATACCTCTTGACTAAATGTATCAAGCAAGTGTTCTTTGCCCTGTTTTTTCATGCGTCTGGTTTTAATACTAACTGCTTTTGCCTGTCCTTTATTACTAAATTCTTGGCAAAACCAAACTGGTGAGATTGCGACTCTAAAAAATGCATCATATACCCTGCCGTATTAACAAAACATACTAAATCTCCTACTTGAGGAAGTTTGGGGAGAAAAATTTTTCTTTTTAGAATAACGTCTCTTTCAAGACAATAATTTCCTACAAAATAACAAAATATACCGTTGTTTTCATACTTTTTACCAAGATATACTATTTTGGGATCAAGAAGAAAATCCGCGCTAGACGAAAGAAGTTGAGTCATATTCATCTCTAAACCGATTAGCCAGTCATTGTTTTGATCAACTTTTCTAAAAGCTATGCGAGCTATAGTAATTCCACACTGATCAAAAGATGATCTACCCGGCTCTATTCTTAATTCTAAATCCATTTTTTTAAATAAGCCAGATAATGTTTCTTTTTTACTTAATTTATAAGACAGAATTTTATCTAAGAATTTCTCTTTATTTAAGGTGTTGTAATAAGGGTAAAATTCTTCTTTACCTAAAAGTTTATTTTTATGCTTTAAATAACCTAATCCATTATTTTTAAAAGTTATTGGTGGGAACTTATTCATTACAGCCATTTTTAATTTACTTTTAAAATCATTCCATTGTTTAGCGCTTTTCAAATATTTAACTGTAAATCCGCCGCCAATATCAATAAAAAATGTTTTTATGCCTCTTTCCTTTAATTTTATAATTACTTTAATAATCTGGTTTATTGCTTCTGCTCTCTGTTCTATTGAATACCCGTCTAGATGAAAGTGAAATCCTAAAAATTTAATGTTTCTATATTTATTTTCTTTAACTCTTTCAAATACTTCTTCTAATCTATCTATAGCAAAGCCGAATCTGCTATATAATTTTCTTCCTTTATAACTAAAACTGCCTACTCTTATCCCAAATTTATGAATAGTGTTGTGCTTTTTTGCTATCTTGTTTAGCATTTCTAGCTCATCATAATTATCTACCATAACTAAAATTCTCTTTTTAACAACGAGATCTAATAATTTTTCATTTTTAATTGCGGCTGTAAGAACAATTTTGCTAGGATTATACCCTACCTCTAAACACTGCCTAAGTTCGTTGGCGCTAGCTGTATCAACTCCAATCTTTAAACTTTTGGCTTGCCGTACATATGAAATGCACTTATTAGGCTTCCTGGCAAAAAATATTCTGTGTTTAACGCCATGCTTAAGAAGAACTTTCTCAAAAAGCCTTATATTTCTCGTTAAGTATTTAGGGTTATGGATATTGATAGGAGAACCAAATTTATTAACATACTTTTCTAGTTTATTTTTTTGAGACAGAATGTTAGAAATCCATGGAGAAATTATAGGTTCTAACTTCGGGTAATCTTTCTTTTCAAGATTTTTTATATTACTATCATGATCCATACTACAATTAGACAAGCTTGATATTAAAATAAATAGACTATTATTAACCATTGCCTACTAGGATTAAGCTTTTAGATTAATTATCCATTTTTTTTAATTTTCTTTGCGCTAAACGCATTGACAGGCTATAAATTTCTGTAAAACCTGCGCTAGCATTTACATTAAGCTTATCTTCGTTATCAAAGGATGCGTGATCAAGGCCGTAGGGCGACTCAAGAGCAACAACTGTTGCTTTGCCTTTAAAAAGCCTTATCTTTGTCCATCCCTCTACATGCTTATTTATGTGCTTATTAAAGGCATTAATCGCCTGCATGGCTAGATCAAGCCAAAGCGCGCCATAGCAAAGGTAGGCCCATTTTATATCCATTGTTTCTTTAATTTCATTTAATTGGCGTGTATTAACATAATGTTCTAAAGCGCTATGCGCTTCAATGATTACATGAAAACCTGGTGATTCATAAATTCCTCTATTCTTCATTCCAATAAGCCTATCTTCAACTAAATGAACAACCCCCACTCCATGTCTTCCTGCTATTTTATTAAGTTTCATTATAATACTTGCTAAAGGCATTTTTTCATCATTTAATTCAAACGGTAGCCCATTTTTAAAAGTAAGCTTAATAATTTCTTCTTCATCAGGAGCATCTTCAGGCAAGGTATAAGTAGTAAGAAATCTTTTTACCGGGGCAATAAGTTTCGGGTCCTCAATCTCTCCGCCCTCCCATGTCATGCCTGCCATATTATCATCAACAGAATAAGGAAAATCTATTGATCCGGGTACAGGAATTCCATGTTCTTTTGCATACTCTAGCTCTTTAGTTCTTTCCATGTCCCATTCACGAACCGGGGCAATTATTTTTATATCTGGGTTAAAAACTAAAGCGGACGCTTCAATACGAACCTGGTCATTACCAGTACCTGTACAGCCATGCGCAATTGCATCAGCATTTTCTTTTTTAGCAATTTCCACCGCCCATTTTGATAGAAGTGGCCTCCCCATAGGAGTGCTAAGAAGATAACCTCTTTGATACGAAGCATTAGCTTTTATACCAAGCGCTAAGTATTCTTCTGCAAATTCATCTTTCGCGTCAATCACATATGCCTTTTTAGCTCCTAGCTTTAAAGCTTTTGCCTTAACCTCATCTAAATTTTCTTCTTGCTGCCCTATATCAATTGTTAGGGCGATAACCTCTGCCTTATAGACATCCTGTATCCACTTCAACATGCAAGAAGTGTCAACACCGCCAGAATAAAGCAAGACAACTTTTTTAATTTCTCCTATCTTACCTTCGTATGACGCTGTTTTTATGTATGATGTTTTTTGTTCTAACATATTATTTTTATAGTTAATTATTAATAAAACAGCCCTATTGGCTGTTTGCAGTTATGTAAATTATTTTTTTGCACAGACAAACAGCCCTTAGTTATCAAGGTATTGGCGGCGAACGCGTCTAAGAGTTGTTTTTACTGTTTTATTCATATATACAATGTTAATTCATAAATAAATATTTGTCAATAATATGGCCAACCTTATTTTTACCCTGTTAGAAAAAAGCCTTTGACGAAGTCGGAGGTAAATAATTTCGTCGCAGTTGGTGGTTTAATGCCACCGATAAACAACACCTTTCTAACAGGGTTTACATTGTTTTTATTATATTTTTATGGGCATTGTTGGTTGCGATGCAAATAATTTTTCGCCCGGCTTAGCCTCTATTATAGATAAAACCGCAACCTAGGAGTAGCAATAAGCGCCTTAAGCAGTGATCCCGCCTTAAGTAATTGATATTTACCGCACCATCCCTAATTTTTAGCATTTGAATAGTCCTAATTTTATTGACAAAACAAATTTTCTACTGTAATTTTAAAGTATAAATCTACTAATTATCTATAAATAACTATGGCTAATCAATCCTTAAACTCAAATAATAAACAACCTAAATATTCTATTACAACTCTTTGGGGCAAAGCCTTTGATGAAAAAACCGATGAAAAAATTTTAGAATTTACAGCCGGCCGTGATGTTCATGGAGTTGCGCCTTCTGACTTTTATTTAATACCTTTTGATATTTGGGGTAGTAAAGCGCATTGCATCATGCTGGAAAAACAAGGAATTATTAATAAAGACGAGGCAAAAAATATTTTATCAGGTTTATTGGAAATTGAAAAACTCTTTCAGGAGGGAAAATTTGAATTAGACTCAAGGAAAGAAGATGTTCACACAAATATAGAAATTTGGCTAATAAATAAGTACGGCATTGATAGCGCGGGCAAGCTTCACACATCACGCTCAAGAAATGACCAAACTATTGTTGATATAAGAATGTATCTGCGTAGCCAGGTTTTACAGTTTTTAAACGAAATGTCAGGCCTCGTCCAAACCCTATTGAAAGAATCTGAAAAATATATTGACTATTCAATGCCCGGTTTTACCCATCATCAGCATGCCATGGTCACAACTTTCGGGCATACACTAATAGGATACGCCGCCATGATAACCAGAGACATGAAAAGGCTACAAAATTGGCATACTCTGAACAACACAAATTCTCTAGGAAGCGGCGCCGGCTATGGAACAAGCCATAATATTGATCAAGACTTAACGACCAAGCTCCTGGCCTTTGACGCTCCTGAATGGAATTCTATGGACAGGCTAACTAATCGCTGGGAACCGGAAGCTGATCTAGGCTATGCCTTGTCCGTTTTAATGAATCATCTCTCCGGACTTTCCCAAACCCTGATTCTCCTTTCAACTCCTGAGTTTGGCATGGTTGAGCTTCATAATAAATTCTCTACCGGCAGCTCTATTATGCCTCAAAAGAAAAATCCAGACCCGTTAGAAGTTGTAAAAGCTAAAAGCTATCACGTTAAAGGACTGCTTCAGGGCTTGCTTGGTATTGGAAGCGCAAATTTTATCGGCTATAATCGTGATAGCCAATGGTCAAAATATATAATCATGGACATTGTGGGCGAAACAAAACATAGCTGCACCGTCATGAGCGGTTTAATTAAATCTCTAACCGTCAATAAAGAAAAAATGGAAGAATGGGCATCAAAAAGTTTTGTCGGTGTCACTAATTTACTAGAATATCTTACCTTTAAATATCATATTCCTTTCCGCAAAGCTAAAATGCTTGTTGAAGAAGCTATTAAAAATTCTAGTGATAAAAATATTCTAGAATTTTCTGCCTTAAATCAAGTATTAAAATCTCATGACATAAAAATTGATTTAAGCGAAGACATGTTAAAGAAACTCCAAAATCCTAAATGCATCATAAAAAATCTAAAATCTAAAGGAAGCCCTAATCCTGAGAAAGTAAAAGAGTCGGCTAAAGAGCTCATAAAGGAGTTAAAAGACTTAAATCAATGGACAGAAAGTAAAAATAGAGAGATAAAAAGAGCCATAGATCTCACAAATAAATTAGTGCGAGAGATATTAAACTAACAATGGCATTGGACGATAGTTCTGAATAACCAATAACTAAAATTTATCCAATTCACTTAAAAAATTTAATACAACTTTATAATATTTCCCTAAAGATCTCTTATTCACCCACTCATCCTCTCCATGAGCACCGTCTCCTTTAAGAGTAAAAAGAACAGCAGGAATTTTATTTTCAGTAAAAAAAACCGCATCGCTTGTTCCGCATTCTCGTACTAGTTCCACCTCTTTCTTTAATTCTTTTTCCATAACTCTTTTTAATATTTTTAAATAACTATTATTTTGCTTTACTTGCAGTAGGCCATTTTCAGCAATAATATCAACTTTTAAATCTTGTCTCGAGTATTTCTCCATATGGCTAATAATCTTATCCTTATCTCTATTCTTGATATATCTAATATCAAAATAGAACTCGGCTTCAGTAGGTATTTGATTTATTGATTTGCCTGCCATCACTCTTGTTAAGCTTATAGTAGTTCTCCAATTATTTTCATTTTTTGGCAAGGGAAATTTTTTCAATAAATTATTATATAATACCAAGCCTTCTGAGATTGGGTTTTCAGCTTTCCAAGGCCTAGAAGCATGAGCTCCTTTGCCTTTAATGGTAATTTTAATTTGCCAAAAGCCTTTTTGCTCTACAACAATTTCTTTTTCACTCCCCCCGTCTGGTAAAATAGCAAACTTAGCTTTATATCCTTTCTCTTTAATTAAATATTTCGTACTTAAACCATCAATTTCTTCGTCAGCCGTAATAAAAATAGCTATTTTTAATTTACTGCTTTGTTTAAGATACTCTTTAACAGCTAAAAGTAAAGTTGCTAATGGCGCCTTCATGTCATAGATTCCCCGGGCGAATAATTTACTTCCTTTTTCAACTAATTTGAAATCTTTACTTTTGGCAGGAACTACGTCAACATGTCCGGCAAAAATTAAATCAACTTTTTTAATTCTCGTATTACTTAAAACAATAATCGGTCTATTCCTGTAATTGAATTTCTTGATATAAAAATCTTGGGAGAATTCCTTTTCTATTATTTTCAAGCATTTTTCTATCTCTTCGGGTTTATCTTCTGTAGTTTGCATTTCTACTAATCTTTTAGTTAAATTATATATCTTATCCATATTTTTATTTAAGTCTCACTCCTAGTCCCGGCTTTTGCGGAATAAAAAATTTATAATTATCAAAAATAATACCGCTGGCCGGGTCGTCTTTTATCCTGTCTGGCTGGGTTAAATCAAAGGCTATAAAATTCCCTAATGTAGCCATGTGTAAATTAACAGCCGTTCCTATACTTGAATGAATCATGTCTCCTAGCATATACTTTATTTTGTATTTATCACAATATTTTATCATCCGCAAAGCTTCTAATATTCCCCCGCTTTTAGCAAGCTTAATATTTATATAATCTATTGCTTTTCTTTTATGTAAATTTTCTAAATCTAATAAATTATGGCAGCTTTCATCAGCCATAATTGGAATTTTTGTTATCTCTCTTAATTTACTAAAACCTTCGTAATCATGGCAGCTAATAGGCTGCTCTATCCAGGAAATATTATATTTTTCAATTTTTTTAATAATTTTCTTAGCAGTTTTAAAATCTTTCCAGCCCTGGTTAACGTCAAAGACAATATCAAGTTTAGGATAATATTTTGAAACTTTTTCTAATAAATTGATAACACTTTTTAGATCATTGCCAACTTTGAATTTAAAATTTCTTACCTTACTTTTTAAAGCCGGTTCAACAACAGATTTTAATAATTCTTCATCATGATTTTCAAAACTTATAACCTGTTGAGGAATTACATATTCTACTTTTTTATTATTGCTAAATAATTGATTAACCGGCTTGTTTTTACATTTCCCTAAAGCGTCAAGCAGAGCCATTTCTACTCCGCATTTTAATCCAGAATTGCTATGAATATGCAAATTAATATTTTCCATAATCTCTTCAATATCTTTAAGTTTATCTATATTCTTGCCAACAACAAACAGTTCTAAATACTTAATCATATCCAAAGCTCCTTTATTGGTTTCTCCCGTAATATCCCAAGCTAGTGAAGCTTCGCCAATGCCAATAATTCCCATGTCAGTTTTAATGGTGATCAACACATAGGGCAAATACTTAAGGCTTGCCGTAAAATACGAAAAAGGCTTGGTAAGTTTAATATTTAATTTTTTTGCTTCAATATTTACAATTTTCATACTTAATAAAAAAAAGGATAGCTATACATTTTACGGGTGTTTCCCATAAGAGTATTGTACTATCCTTGTTAATTTATTTCAAGAATTTATCCTCTTTATTGCTTCCTGAAAAACGTTTTTCGCTTCATTCTCTGAAGCAAGTGATATGCCGGTTATATCGACATATCCATGATTTATTACTGCGGGATTGGTAATAACCACGAAAGGTTTATTTTTACTTGGCGCAAAAAGGTCTCCAAGCTGTTGAGAGATTGACTTAAAAGAACGAAACTGATCTCCGGGCACTCTAACATGTTTATGCCAAAATTTAAACGATGAAGAGCTGAATTGCCTCTCGGTAAGACGCCTGGCCATGTCCCAGATATAAAGAATCGCCCCTTTTCTTGGATTGAAATCTATCCAAAAAGGGGCCCCTTGCTTATCAATCATGATATCGCAACAAAAATAACCTTTAGCTCCTGATTTTACTAAATATGGACCAAGTTTATCATTAAGCTGCCCTATAATTAGGCCAATGGTTGAACTTGCTGAATTGGCCGGGTATAAAGCGCCTGCGTATGAAAAATTATCTGAGATTTGTCCGAAGACCCCGATTACTTCTATATTTCCAATTTCATCAATCTCCCAATGAATGGCAATTTCTTCTACCGCATCAACAATTTCTTCAGCAAATAGTTCAACTGTAGAATCTGCACCTAACAAATTGTTAATCAACCCAAGGTCTTCTTCTTTTTCAACTTTCACTGCTGCGCCGCATGATATCCCGCCTGTGCCATCGTTAGCTTTAAGGAGAAATGTATTGCCTCCATTCAACATCTCTCGCACCTGTTTTAGTAATTTACATCTATCTTTGTAATAAAGCCAGAAGGGAGTTGGAAGAGAAATTGATTCGCAAACTCGCTTAAAGGCAATCTTTCTTGATAGTCCAATTGAAAAGTCGAAATTACAATAACCCGGTATCCCAAGCCTTTCTGATAACAGGGTTTCGGTGCTCTCAATGCAGAAGAATTCAAGCCTAGCCTGATCGCCGTCAACAAGGTTCTGTATTTCACTCATTATATCAGGTTTATTTAATATTAACTCAGAAAGTGTAAAACGGTGATCAAACGGGCCAGCCACGATTAGATAAGGGAGGGGAAATCCTAAACCTTTCCAATATTCTAAGTAATCAGGATCAATAGGATTTGTAGTTACCACGATATCATCTTTACTTGCTTGGCAAAGTCCTCCGCGCTGGTCATAATCCTGTTCCATTGGACTACCCCGGAAGAGCCGATTGCTCTGCGTATCTACAAAAACTTTTATCATAATGCTAACCCCCCTTAATCCAACCTTTAATTTGGGCGTTAATTTCATCCGGCGAGGTGTCCTTATCTACGAAAACCACTTTACCTTTATTCTCTGTATCTGAATCTTGACAAGTAATCAAATCCGGACGAACTTTTTTTGCCCGCTCTATCATAACTTCTGAAATTTCCGGAGAAACCAATTTCTTAATTCCCGCCTCATCCTTCACGCCATGACCGGTAAAAGATACTAGGATGATACTATCTCTGGAAAAAGCATCTTTATGTTTCAAAGCGGCGGCAAGGCCCATAATCCCAGTCGGTTCCGGGATAACTCCATTATTTAAAAGATTTTTGTCTTCTAATAAAGCTCGGTAAGCTTTTCCTAAATCGTTATTCGTTAACCCACCCAAAGGAAACCCACCAGACAACTTAATGGCATGTATTAACTGAGGCATGCTGTAACTGGAAGTGGCAATAGAGCCCTCAGCTGCGTTAATAGCGCTTTCATCTGTTAAAAATTCAGTGTATTCAATTATTGATAGTCCAGTCCTGAATGCTTCTTCGACGGGGAAAGCACCTTTCATGCCTACTGGAATAATCTTAGGGAGATTATCTCCGAATCTTCCCATGCCCCAACAAATACCGGCCAAATAACATCCGTTTCCTACTCCTGATAATATATGAGTAGGCTGAGGATCTAGTTCTTTTATTCTTTCGGCAACCGGCCTAAATCCTACTATCAAAGAATCATTACTTACATTGGCATTGTAAAGCCCCCGCAGATCAACTTGATTGGCGAATACATATGTATCTTCAAAAATGGCATCTTTAAGTCCGATTATTAAAGTGGACGGAAATGTAGCCAAAAACGGAATTTTTGAAGATGAAGCTGGGACAAAAACTACTGACTTCTTGTGGTAGGCACTTGCGAATTTAGCCAATGAAACAGCATGATTCCCCGACGAGACAACCGTAAAAGCATTGCAGTCCTCATATAAACCAAGATTTATTGCCTCGCGAACAATATAATCCTTCATGCTCCCTGAAATATTTCTGCCTTCGTCTAAAATAAAGACTTTTTTAACTCCTATTATTTCAGCAAGCACTTTAGATTCATGAACCGGAGGCATAAAATTTACTGCTTCGCTTTCGGCAGTGCGGAAACACAGAGGCCACATTATTCCGTAATGCCTCTCATTCGGGTGATCCTCTTTATGCCTAACCAAGTCAGACATTAGTATCTCTTTATTACATAACAGACATCTTAATGTTCTGATCATTTGTCACCTCCTTGGATAAAGTATTATCCGAATACTCCTCTTGAAAATAAAGGAGTACTCGGGTTTGATTTCACATTTTCTCCAATACGTCAATTCCCAATAAATTCAAACCATTTTTTAAAGCAATCGCGGTTGCCTTAATTAAGACTAGCCTTGCTTTTACTAAAGCTTCGCCTTTAGCATCAAGCACTCGGTGCTTATTGTAAAATTGACTAAATACTTTAGCTAAAGCATGGACATGGGTTAATAGCTTTAGGGGATTTAATCCATCGGCCGCGTCTCTTACCACATCTGAAAATTGAAATAATAGCTGGCAGAGCATAAGCTCTTCTTCATTGCCTAAAACTGAAAAATCGCAATCTTCAAAGGAAATTTCCTGCTCGGCTGCGATTCTTAGAATCGCCGAAATTCTGGCGTACGCGTACAGGCAATACGGCCCGGTAAAACCTTCAAAAGATAAAGACTCTGTAGGATCATAATCGATTCCCTGAGTAGGTTTTACTTTCAATAAATAAAACTTGACCGCGGCTAAGGCAATAATATGCGCTCTTTCCTTTACTTCATTTTCGGGCAAAGGATTGTCCTCATTGCGCTTTCGTATCTCTTCTGTCGCTATTTCCTCCATCCCAGAAATTAAATCGTCGGCATCTACTACCGTGCCTTCCCTCGATTTCATTCTCCCTTCCGGAAGATTTACCATACCGTAAGAGAGATGGCGGCAGTCTTTTGCCCATTCAAAACCAAGTACTTTCAAGATTTTAAAAAGTCTCTTAAAATAATCATCCTGCTCGTTTGCTACCACATAGATGGAGTAATCTAAACCATGGTCCTCAATTTTGTGCACTGCTGTTCCAAGGTCCTGGGTCATATAAACGCTTGTATCATCTTCCCGTAAAACAGTGGCCACTTTTATGTTTCCTTCCTTATCAAGCCCAAACTCATTTTTTGGAAGAAAGTAAACCCAGCTTACATTGCCTTTTTTTGGGTCTGTATATTTCTTAAATACGCCTTCCTCAATGCCTCTCTGAACAATATCTTTTCCGAGCTTAAAAGTAAAAGACTCGTAATAAAAGATATCAAATTTAAGCCCGAGCATTTCATAGGTTTCCTCAAAGCCCCCGCAAACCCAGTCTCTCATCATTTTCCAGTCTTTCATTATTACCGGATCGCCTTGCTCCCATTTTACCAGCATTTCCTGAGCCAAATCTTCAAGTGATTCATCTTCTTTTATCTCCCCAAAAAATTTAACATACCATTTGCCCATGAAATGGTCGCCTTTTAAACCTGTTGATTCTGGGGTTGAATTCTCTCCCCACTTTTTCCAGGCGATCATGCTTTGACAAATATGGATACCACGGTCATTGACTAAATTAGCTTTAATTACCTTATGGCCTATTGCCTCAAGCATATTAGCTATGGCCATGCCCAAAGCCCCATTTCTAATATGCCCTAGATGTAAGGGCTTATTAGTGTTTGGTGAAAGATACTCAACCATTATCTTAAGGCTATCACCGCTTGATGATTTCCCAAATTCCTGGTCCTTGCTAATGATTTCGTCGCATACACTACCGAAAAATAAAGCCGGTGGAATGTTAATATTGATGTATGGACCTGTTGCTGTTACTTCACCTATTGCATCGCCGGCTTCCAGGTTACTGACAATCTGTTCGGCTATATCTTTTGGTTTAGTTTTAAGCTTTTCGGCTAAAGGAAAGCATCCAATGGCAAAATTCCCCATACTCACGTTAGGAGGAAATCCTAAGGTTAAACCTTCAGGGGTTTGTTCAAAAACCTCTTTTACTGTTTTGCCAACCATATCCAATACTGATTTTTTCAATTCTATAATATCCATAATAAATCCTTTCTTTTTTAGGTTATGTTCGGTTATATTCTCTAATAAGCCATAAAAGGCTTATTACTATTTCTGCCTATAAAAATTTTGTAAAGAACTTTTATTAATTAACTACTAATCTTACGAAATAAATAATACTTTGTCAAATAAAAGTCTTGTCTCATGCAAGATGAGCCTGAACAAGCCCTGTATTTCTCATGCAAGATGAGCCTGAACAGAATTAAATTTGGCAATTACTGTTAATTTAGCTAAAATATGGTACATGAGTTAGAATAGTTATCTATGATGAT
>JBDRJA010000043.1:0-6903 GCA_043815345.1 Patescibacteria group bacterium
CGCAATTTTCTTATTAAAAAAACAATTTAAAAATACACCGAGGATTAAGCCAAAAAAGTAGAGAGAATTTTGTCCGCTGGTATTACTATTTTAAAAATCAAAAATGAAATTACCAACCAATTTTGTCTATTAAACCCAAATTATTTTTAATACTCAGCTACCGATTTCTGGTCTGCATTATTAATACCTAACTAAAAGCATCTCTTCTTAGAGAGATGCTTTTGTTTATTATTTGTAATTAATTTGTATTTAATCTGACCTCCTCGCTGCGCATAGCTACGAACTGAGGTAATTTATAAAATTACATCATCTTTTTCCTGATAAAAGCCGGGATGCCTAATTCGTCGTCATCGTCTTCGCCATTTAACTCTGACTTTTTACTTGCGGGTTCAGCCTGAGCTGCTTTTAGTGACGATATTTTACTTTTCTTTTTTTCTTTAATCTGATCCTCTTTTTTTTCTTCCTCTTCAATAAAGGTATTAGGGGTATAAGCCCGGTCTATACCAGACGCTTTTATAGTCTCCCCTCCCCGGTTATCAAATCCAGTGGCGACAACCGTAATCTTTATCTCATCTTTTAATTTTTCATTAATTACAGCTCCAAAAATAATTTTAGCGTCTTCATCAGCGGAGGCAGTAATTACTTTAGCCGCTTCACTAACTTCATTCATGCCAAGCCCTGGCCCGCCAGTTATAGTAAAGACTATCCCCCGGGCTCCTTCAATAGACATGTCTAATAGAGGAGAATTGATAGCTGCTTTAGCAGCTTCAATTGCTTTATTCTCACCAGTCGCCTGTCCGATTCCCATCAATGCCGATCCGGCATTGGCCATAACCGCTTTTACGTCAGCAAAGTCAGCGTTAATAATACCAGGTACAGTAATTATTTCGGAAATACCCTGAACTCCCTGGCGTAAAACATCATCAGCTATCATAAAAGCTTCAAGGATTGAAGCCTTTTTATCTATTACTTGTAATAATTTATTATTAGATATTGTAATTATGGTATCTACTTTATCAGCCAGCTCAGTTAAACCTCTTTCAGCAATATTTTTTCTTTGTCCGCCCTCAAAAGAAAAGGGTTTAGTTACTACGGCCACTGTTAGCGCTCCTAAATCTCTGGCTATCTCGGCTACAATCGGAGACGCTCCTGTACCAGTACCTCCCCCTAAACCACAAGTTACAAAAACCATGTCAGAATCTTTCAATAAATCCCTAATTTCATTCTGGGATTCTTCAGCCGCTTGCTTTCCTAATTCAGGATTCATTCCAGCCCCTAAACCTCGAGTAACTGACTTGCCGATATGAAGTTTCTTTGTGGCTTTATTGTAGTGAAGTGCCTGGACGTCAGTATTAACAGCTACAAATTCAACCCCCTTAACATCAGTTTCTAACATTCTATTTATTGCGCTACCTCCAGACCCTCCCACGCCTATTACCTTAATTTTAGCAAAAGTCTCTGCGTCTGGTTTTATTTCTGGCATATGTTTTATTTAAAGTTTAAAGCAGAAAATAAGGTATCTTAACTTCCTACTTTTTCTTTATAAATATTATTAGCTTCTAACTATTATTATATATTATTATAAAAAAAAAGCAAGACCCTTTCAATGGCCTTATATTATGAGTGTATAAATAATTTATACAGTAATACAAATTGCAAATATAATACCAATTTACGAACTCATTATGAAAAAATATTTGTGTTATTTGTATTTGATTTGTAATTTGTAATATTTACGGTATTAATGATGAAAACCATTTCTTTATTTTATCGACTGATTTATCAATCGCGGTTCCTCCTGGCCAGTTTATTTTAAATCCACTTTTTTGATCTGACAATTTATCTCCCCAGACAACAAGGCCTAAAGCGGTTAAATATTCTGGCGATTGCGTTTTATCAAGAAGAGACATAATATTTCTGCCTACTCCCAAAGATGCAGGCAGGCGTAGCTTTTTTTTAGCTATATCAATTAGGTCAACGAGCCTGGCTCCGCCACCAACAAAAAAAACTCCAGCCGGAAGCATTCCTGAGCGTTCAACTTTTTTTAATTCGTCATCTATTTTTTCAAATATTTCTTCTACACGAGCTTCTATTATTTCGGCTACATACTTTCTGGAAATCATATTAATATCATCCCCCACTTCTTCTTCTTTAGCTAAGTCGCTTATGTCAACTTCATCTTTTCTTGAAAATTGATCTGGTTTAGCGCTTCCATATTCAAGTTTAATTCTTTCCGCTAAATTAATTGGGCACCTAAGGCCGATGGCTAAATCAGAAGTTATATGTTCAGAACCAATCGGCAGAATTCCAGTATGCAGAAGCTCTCCTTCCTCATATACTGCTAAACTAGTAGTAGCCGCTCCCATGTTTACAATTGCCACACCTAATTCTTTTTGTTTGGCGCTTAAACAAGCCGCGGCGGCAGCCAATGGTGATAAAACCAAATCTTCAATATCAAGGCTAGTGCGATAAATAGATTTAGTTAAGTTTTTAATTTGGCTTGATAAGCCCTGGATAATTAAAGTTTCAACTTCCAGTCGGACTCCGTTCATGCCAACTGGATCTTTTATTTCTGTTTGGTTATCAACGGCATACTTTATCGGAATAACATGTAAAATTTCATAATTTGGCGGCACAGACATCGCTCGAGCAGCCTCAATAGCCCTCCCGACATCATCTTGGTTAATTTCTCCATCGCTTTTGCTAACAGCGACAACCCCTTTGCTGCGCTCGCATTTAATATGAGGATCGTTTATGCTAACCCAAACGCTACTAATTGGCACCCCAATTAATCTTTCAGCTTTTTCAGCACAGGCAGTAATTGAGGAAGTTGCATCTTCTATGCTAGTAATTACGCCTTTATTTACTCCTTCAGCCAAAACTGATGTAGCGCCGATAATCTGTAGCTCGCTACTGCCTTCTTTAAAAATTCTTTGTCCGACTACGATTCTAACCGAAGTTGAGCCAATATCCAGCCCAGCAATAATATTATCTTTCATAATTTTAGTAATTAGTAAAACTAGTAAAATTAGTTATCACTAAAATAGGTAAAATTTATTAGTTATTGTTTCTTTTACTTTTCATACTAGTTGAATATTTCTTCATTTGAGTTAAAGAATTATTTATCAAACCATTTATTTTTGCTTCTACAGTATTTACTTGTTTTATAAACTTCTCTAATATCTTACTATTTATATACCCAACGTCGCTACTAATATACAAATCACTTCTTACTTCGTCTAAACAGCCTTTGGCTATTCCGTAAAATCTTAAATTTTCCTTAAAATAATATCTTCCAAATCCCTCACCTATATTTGCTGCTGTGCCACGGCTACTTTCTCGCATGTGTTTCTTTAAATTGTATTCTTCCGACCTTGGGTAATCTCTTGTTATAATATAAATACCTTTACATAACTTCCTCGCTTCTTGCCATGCTTCTAAATCTTCTAATTTATTAATGGTCATAAATAACTAATTTTACTAGTTTAACATATAACTAAATCATATTATACAAAACAATCTATTATCTTTCAATATAATTCGGCCTAAAATAGTCTTAAATACCAACTCATAATTTCTTGGCCGAAAAAAAGCGTGGCTATAGTTGAAACTGTTAAAAATACTCCAAAAGGCACTTGCGAATCCCAGCTTTTTTTCCCGCTAGCAACTAAGCCAATACTTATTATTGAACCAATAAAATATGCTAAAATCATAGCCAATAAAATAACCGGGTATCCCAAAGTAAAACCCATTAAAAGCCCAAGCCTAATATCACCGCCACCAATCCATCTTCCTTTTGAAATAACAAATTGGAGTAAAAAGAAACCTGCTCCAATTATACCAGAAACTAACAAATTCTGCCAGCTAAATCCTAAAATGATATTTAAAATAAAAATAACTACGCAGGCTGGTATTGTTACTTTATCTAAAATTAAATACCAGCGTAAATCATAAACAAAAATAATTACCATTACCGCAATAATAAACCAATCTCTTAAGATAGTAATTAGTAATTGGTAATGGGCAAATAGAGATTTTATTCCCCAAATATATTCATAGTTATTCCAAATTACCAATCCCAAGTACTCCGGCTTACAAATTACGGAAACTACAAATAACATGGCTGTTACTATTTCTACCAAAGGGTACTGCCAGGAAATCGCTTTTTTGCAATGACGGCATTTACCTCTTAAAAATATAAAGCTTAAAATAGGAATATTATCATACCAGGTAATTTGTTTTTTACATTTAGGGCAATAAGATCGGTTCCATAATTTTTCTTTTTTATGAAGACGCCAAATCAGACAATTTAGAAAACTACCGATGGCTAGACCAAAAAGAAAAATGTAAATTAAGATAAAATATGGCATGATCGTTGATTATTGTTTGTTTAATATTAAACAATTTTCAATTAGTTATTTTTGTTTTACATATTGGGACTGTCGCCTAATGCTCTTTTGAGCAGAAATTTATGCCAAATACGGCATTGGGCGACAGTCCCATATTACCTAGCATGCCTAAAAACAAAATACGGGCTTATATTAGTCGGGATCGTTAACAAGTCTAGGCAATAGATGGCGCTTATGTCGCGAACAATAGCTAGAAGAAATAAATATTCAAATAATTATTTAATTATCGTGTGGATAACTATATTTCTATTTTTATATTATAGCATGTTTTTATTGTTTTAATATAAAATAAAATATCATGATTTTAATCATGACATTTTTAATTAAATTATTTTTAGATTTTGCCGTATTTTTTTATTTCTATTTATTTTAATAATTGCCTAAAATCATTTAAAAAATTTCTAGTGTCTAACAAAAGTATACAGAAAAAAATTCTACTAACTTTATGGTAAATTTAAATACTCCTCTTATTAAACACACCCAGTACTTTTAAACTAACCTGGTATTAAGTTAAAATAAATTGCTTAAGAAGTTATATAAATCCTTACTCCCAAATCATCTTGCTTTGGTCGGTTTTGGCATCAATTATTACTGATTTTTCATCCTTTTGCGCCAGTTTAAAAACTTTTTCAAATTCCCCTGTTGTTTTTACTCTATATCCTTTTAAATAGTAGCTCTCGGCCATTTTTACATAATCTGGATTTTTAAATGTATCAGCGCATTTACTTCCAAAGTCTCTAATATTCCCATTTACTATCATCTGACATCCGCAATTATTCTCAATAATATAGATAACCTTTAAGCCATACTCCATGGCGGTTCCTAATTCATTCAAAGTCATTTGAAATCCCCCATCACCCACAAAGCAAATTACTTCTTTTCCTGTTTCTAAGGCCGCTCCTAATGCCGCCGGAACAGAATACCCCATGGGCCCGTTTTTATCAGCGACAATAAAATTTTGCGATAACTTTGTCCTAAATTTCATTATGGCCATTGATTTATTATAGCCTGTATCGCAAACTATAGTGGCGTCTACTGCAGCCAACTCTTCGGCAATATTATTAATGTTAAAAGGATTGATTCCATCACCATCCTCATATCTTTTTAACCTTGGGAATTGTTTCTCTAATTCAATAATCTCTTCTTTTAGTTTTGCGGATTGATTGTGCTTCTTAATATCAACCTGCTTAATAAAACTTGATATACTGCCGATTGCTGAAAAATCTACTGGAAATACTCTCCCAATTTCACTATAATCCGGCTCAACTTGAGCTAATTTTGCATTTTTAATTAATGTGTTATTATACCAACTCATTTCCCATTCCTGCATCCGGTCTCCTAAAAATAAAATAAAATCAGATTTTCTCATATACTCATAAACTTTCTGCCCCTTGCCTCCCTGCCTAAGAACGCCTAAATACAAAGGCTTAAATTCATTAATATAATTTTTTGCTATTGGCGAAACTGTGTATGGAATTTCTGTTTTATCTAAAAATTTCTTTAAAACATTTTTAATCTCAGGTTCTTCGGCTCCTTCGCCAATAACTATTAACGGGTGCTTTGACTTATTTAAATTCTTACCAATTTCTAAAACATCTTTTGAGTCGCATTGAGGGGTGTTTAAATTTTTATACTTTTCAGGCGATACTTTGTCATATTCAATTTCCTGATTCCAGAAATTGCTAGGTATTTCAATATACACCGGGCCAGGTCTGCCCGTCATTGCTAATCTAAAAGCCTCTCTAACCATATTAGGTACAGCTTCCGGGCTTGGCGCCATCATGGCTTGCTTACAGCAGGCTTTAAATATTAATCTTTGCTCTGTGGTTCGCCCTCTGCCTGAACCTTCCTGAACCGCATTTTTACCGACCGAAGAGGTAGATACGCCGGCGCCAATAGCGACAATCGGAATTGAATCTAGCAGTGCAGAAGATAGTCCGGTTACCATGTTTGTCACGCCAGGGCCGGTTGTTGCTAATACTACCGATGGTTTTTTTGTTAACCTGGCATAACCGTCAGCCATATAAACGGCATTACCTTCCTGCCTATTTAAAATAAGCTTAATTCTAACGTCCTTGGCTGCTTTCCACATAGCTTTAATATGGCCGCCTGTGTAGCCGAAAACATATTCAATTTTTTCTTGTTTTAAAATATCAGCAATGGCTGATTTAACATCTTTTTTCATATTCTAGAAATATATTATTAACTATAATCATATTATATCATATTTAGTAAAAACGCTAGTATTTAATAATAGTATAAAAGTTTAAATGTCATTTTTAGTTGTCAAACGGTGATAAAATCAAAACAATTAGCAAAACAAAGGCTTAAATTTTAAACACCTTATTACTGTATTACTTTGAATTACGAAACGAAGTTTCGTAAACATAATCGCGAAGCGATTAAGAATATCTAATGAATAAGTCTAGGCGATGCAAAATCAACTTGGATTGTCCAAATTTGTTCATTAGCATGGGTGATTGTAATATTTTTC
>JBDRJA010000044.1:0-10668 GCA_043815345.1 Patescibacteria group bacterium
CCAAAAAGCAGAATTTTTATTATCAGTTTCAATACTTAATAAAATGACAAGTTTTGGTATGCCGGATAGTTATCTAGTTGTCTAAAATTTAATGAACATAGGATGATTTTGTCTAAAAAATTATTCGTGCAACAAAGTCACTAAACTATATAATAATACTTGATTTTAGTCAAAAAAAACACCGAATTTAAAACGGTGTTATATGATTATGCTACGACCGGGGCAACTTCTATAAATTTCCTTTTTTTAGTAAGGATAAATTGCTTTTTAAAGCCACTGCACTTTCCATCCTCGCCAATATGAATTCCTTTCTTCAGTAAAGCACACTTCTCTGCTTCTCTGTGTTGAGTACAGCTTATATTTTGGCAATCCATAATCAGTGTCTTTACTGAAATTCCTTCTCTAAAAAAACCAGCAGCTATTAATATAGAACTACATTTCCCTTTAGTCGTGATACAAATTTTTTGTCCAGCTTGGCATTTTCGCTCTTCGCCGCAATGAGCACATTTGCCTGCCAGACACTTCTTTATTTCTGTTAATGTACTCATATTCCCACCCTCCTTAATTCATTGATAATTTTTTTTATGATATAATATTATTTAATTTTATTTTCCGGCAATAATTTTTCCCAAAAACGAGGGTGGTCAACAATGAATTCACTAATAAAAGCAAATGGTAAAGCTACTATAATTACAATCCAGATAACATTTAAATTAATTTTAGCGTCAGTAGCAAAAAAAATTGCCAGTAAATCTTCTGAAATTCCCATTAACAATCCCACAACTAGAAACTCAATAAAACGTATTTTTTTAAGTCTTGTCATATTTATTTTTTAATTATGGTAAATTACTTTATTTAAATAATTATTAATAACCGCCTCTGTGCCTTCAAATATTTTATCCGGTAAATTATCTATATCAAACCATCTCCACTCTTTGCATTTATCCGGCTCCATTATCTTAGGTTCACCGCCTAGATAAACGATTTTTACCCCAATACCTAAATAATGCTTATCATCAGTTTCAACATATCTCATTTCATCGCTAACCGAAATCACCTCAAACTCTTCAACGTCCAGATCAGTTTCTTCTTTAACTTCTCTTTTTGCCGTCTGGAAAACAGTTTCTCCAAATTCTAAATGACCGCCAGGAAAACACCACTCACCTTCTCCATGCGAACCTTTTCTTAAACCTAAAAGCACTTCTTCTTTTTCATTTTGTATCATCACCCCAATCCCTACTCGAGGGTATTTTTTTTCTAACATAACTACTTTTTTACTTAAATAAATTCCCAAAAACCAGCGCTGCCTTTATGGTGACAATCCATTGCCTTTTTTAATTTTGCAATTGATACGACTCTCCATTTTGGCATGCTTCTTGCAGGATCAATTAATCTAATTTTATTTTTATTTAGATAAACTCTATCTACAACTGATAAATGCCCGCCATCATTACCGGAACCATATAATTTTTTATAATGAAAACAAGCCAAAATATTCTTATCTAGCCTTTCTACTGATATTAAATAATTTTTAAAGTCGCTAATATTCTTATATTTATCAATTGGATAAAAAATCATTCTTAAAGGAATTCTTAAACGAGGAAAAATACTATTAGGATGATATTTTTTTATATAAATTCTTGTACCGTATCCTGCCGGCGGCTTTTTACCTGTTCTTGCTTTCCAGAAATATTTTGCATCTTTTTTAGGAACTACTAAACCTAAATAATAACCTAATAATTCTTGTGATATTAAAGGTATTTTATAGCGATGCATCACCATTGAAATACAAGCCGGGACACAACACCAAGGCTGCTGTACAATAGGAATATAACGACTGTCTTTGGGGATTATATTTTGCACATCATTTGTATAAGCTAATATTCGCGATTAGGTTCGCAAATAATTCGCGACTTAAATCCTTTTTAACCACTTCAGTACTACCCAAGCAATCATCCCCCCGACAACGGCGGTAGCAAATTGAGGCCAGCTCATTATCTGAACAACTTTAACAGCTAATTCCTGCTTTAATAGCAATTTAACAATAAAACTTACGCTCGTAAATAAAAATACAAACTTTAATCCAGCTCCAGCAAGAACTCCTAGCCAATAACCTTTATTTTCACTCTTAAAATTATTATATAGCCAATCAACCGTTAAAACTAAAACAACATTGCTAATCATGATAAATGGTACTGCCGGAGCTAAAATGGCTGGCAATAACCCGCCGCTTAGAGCCATTAAACTAGGTACAAGGCAGACCACTAAAGCGCTTCTGATACCAACCAGAAATAAAGTAATAATCAATACAGCATTAATTATCGGTCCTGTTATCCATTGAAGATGAATAAAAAAAGGAAGTAGCGTAGCAATGCTTGCTAATCCTAAAAATTGCGCTATCGCCCGCGCATTAACCCGAGCCATAGCTTGCGCTTTTATATATTCCATAAATTCATTTTTTATTTAAATTAAAGAAATTGCTTTATACTTGCAGGCTGCAACACATGAACCGCAATCTATGCATAGAGACTTGTCAATTTTTACAATTTCCTCTCTTTTCAAAGCCTCTACCGGACAAACTTCAACACAACCCTCGCAGGCCGTGCCACAATTACAACTTGTACATTTTCCGTTTTTCCAGCAACATTTATTATAATCTATTTTTATAGGCATAATTATATTTTAATCCGTCATTATATTCACCTTGGCCACTATTCCGTATAATTTATCCAACTTTTTTGTCAGGCCCCGAATTTCAATCTTTGTTCCTTCAACCGCTACGGTAATTAAACCTGTACAATTTTCAACACAACTCTTTTGTGGGTTCACGCCAAGCCTGGCCATAATTAAATGTCCATTGTCGGTCAAAATTTTATTCATAGCTTTTACATTTTTTTGCCGGTCTTTAACTAAAATAGTAATTGTCGCTAAATGTTTTTTATCAGCCATATTTATTTATTAATTGTACTTTTTATCTTAACTCTAAAATAATTTTTTACAGCAAACATAAATTGAGTAATAAATAAAGTTCGAAAATATCTAATATTATTCAGCTCATAAAACAATATAACCGCTTTTTTATACTCTATTTCGTCAGCACTCCGATATGAGAGAGGGCAAATACTATTAGCTAATAAGATAGCATTTCCCAACATACGACTAGTCCTTTTATTTCCGTCTGTAAAAGGTTGTATATAGGCTATCATAATCATCAATATTAATCCTTTAGCAAAAGAGTCTTTCTGGCTATTAACTAATTTACAGGTTGATTCCATTGCTTCTCTAATCTGGTATTGATTATCTAGCGGCATATAATTAGTTCCGGTTATACCGATAGCGGTTCTACGCAAATTTCTTGAAATCTTAAGCCCTTTTGTTAGTAGATAATGCACGTCTTCAATTTTAGAAATAGAAATTTTTTTAAAATTATTCTTGTTTTTTAAAATGTAGTCAAAAGCTATTTTATGATTTATAATCATTGTAGCTTCTTCCTTTGTTTTGCCTTTAGCTTCTTTTTTTTTCTTTATAAGATTTTCAGTTTCTAAAAGAGAATATGTGTTGCCTTCAATTTTTGATGATTTCCAGCTTAAGTCAATTATTAATCTTTCAAATTCTCTTTTTATTATATCCCTAGGAATACTCTTAATGTTTTTTATGTAGTCGTTATTTATCTCCTTTAAAAAATCAGTCCCATCTGGCGCAAAGATATCTACTTTTTTTAATAAATCAAATATATTAAAATTAAATTTTTCTATGATCTGCCTTTTGTCTGTATCAATTTTAAAATAATTATTTACATTTATTTCCCTAATAGTCTCGTATTCTGGTGCTAACTCATAGAACGTGGCTCTTGCTTTGCCTATTCTTTTTATCCACCCAAGTCTAATTAATTCACTTAAATCCCTGTTTATAGTAATTTTTGACACTTTAATGCCAGGGTATTCTTTTGCAACTTTAACCAATTGGGAGATTGTGGCTCTCTTTTTTTCTTTAAAAAATCTTAAAATAATCCCTCTTCTTGCATTAAATTGGGTAAATTCTTGATCCATAAAATCGTATCATTTATATGCTTAAATCGTATCATTTTTGATACGAAAAATCAATATATAAAATAAATTTATTTATTATTAGCTACTTTCTTTTTCTGTAAGCAGTATGCAATATCTTATGCCCTAAATCACCTTTTTGTTTCTTTAGCCATTTAAATACTTCCTTAACACCTTCATTTTCATGCGCTTTTCTTAACTTTTGATTTTTATCAATTTTATACAAAGCTGCGATCCGTTTTTCTCTAATCTCTTGGGTAGTAGGAATCGGCTGGCCGCCACCGCCAATACAGCCTCCCGGACAGGCCATCACTTCTACATAATCATATCTTTTTAAATTTTCAATAACCGGCTTTATATTGCCAATTCCGTTTACTACCGCCACCCGTAATTTTTTATCTGCTATTTTAACAACCGTCTCCTTTACTCCTTTAAGCCCGCGAACTGATTGAAAATCAAGGCAGGTTTTACAAATACTTGTCTTTTTATTAACGCAGGCTAATACTTGCGCCGTACGCAAGGCTGATTCCATAACTCCGCCAGATCCGCCGTAAATCGCGGCCGCGCCGCTATACTCTCCTAAGGGGTTATCTGCTTTTTTAGATTTCAATTTTGCAAAATCAATATTATTTTTCTTCATAAGCCAAGCAAACTCACGGGTAGTAATAACATAATCAACCGGTAAATTACCTTTTATTTTTAATTCTTTTCTAGATGCTTCATATTTTTTAGCAGTACAAGGCATAACTGAAACTACAATAATATTTTTTGAATTAATATTCATTTTTTTTGCCCAGTAAGTCTTGATTACTCCAGCACTATGAATATGCGGACTGCGGGAAGTTGTTAAATTAGGAATTAATTCAGGGTGATAAAATTCAATGTATTTAACCCAGGCCGGGCAGCAGCTAGTAAACATAGGCAACAATTTTTTTGCAGCCTCCCTCTCCTGCGAGGAACGAGTGGGAGAGGGGTTGGGGGTGACGGCTAATCGTTTAAGTAATTCTTCGGCTTCAACTACTGTAGTCATGTCTGCGCCAAAATTAACGTCAAAAACATAATCAAATCCTAATTCTTTTAACCCGGCGACAACTTGCCCTGTAACTATTTTTCCGTATGGTAGTTTGAATTCCTCGCCAATGCTAACTCTAATTGAGGGCGCAAACTGCGCTACCACCACTTTGCCACTCCCAATAGTTAGGCCGTTTTTTCTCTCTAATACTTTTTCAACCATCTCCCAGTGAGCCTGCTCTTGGGCCGCTCCCACAGGGCAATGAACCGCGCATTGGCCGCAATAAATACAATCTATTTTTTTATTCTTAGTCGGGGTAATTTCCTGGTCAATTCCTTTCCCATTTAATTCTAAATAATTAATATCCTGCATTAAAGAGCAGGCATCAAGGCAATTGCGGCAATCAATGCATTGGGTACCGTCAATTTCAACTGCATTAGAAAATTTATAAATTTTTCTTCTTTTTTTGCGGTCAGGAAAACGCTTAATTTCAAGTTTATATCTTTCAGCAAAATCCAATAATTTGCAGTTAACCCGCCAGATGCAAGTCGGGCATTTCTCAATATGCTCGGCAAAAATTAATTCAATATTTAAATTGCGAGCTTTCTTAACTTTCTCGGAATCAGTACTAATCTCCATGCCATCTTTAACTTTTTTATGGCAAGAAATTGATAGCTTATTTTCCCCTTTTATCTCTACTACACATATCCGACAATTTCCTTTAATGGGAAAATCAGGATGGCCGCAAAGCCCTGGAATAAAAATATCATTAGCTCTGGCTACTTGCATAATGGTTTGATCAGGAGAACAAATTATATCTTTTCCGTTTATTTTAATTTTTACTTTATTGTTTGCCATTTAAATTTCTAGACAGGATTATTTATTATTTTATTATTTATAAATTCGTAAAAAAATTCGTAATTCGTAGATTATTTAAAACACTCACAGATTACCTTTTTATTTAAATTCTTAATTTTAATTTTATTATTAGGCATTTTAACTAAAACATTATTCACATAAGATTCAATTGGAATTGGCACCGCGCACCCTAATCCGCAAAAAGCAGATAATTCTAAATTTTCAAGTAAATCACTAAATAACTGCCAATTTGGCTTAGAAGACTCTATAATTTCAACCAAACGGTAAACTCCTTCGCGGCATGGCGTGCACTGGCCGCATGATTCATCTAAGAAAAAATTAAGCCAATTTTTAATTAAATCTTTTGGTTTATTCTTGACCATGCTATATATTGTAACTGATCCTGAACCAGTTACTTTTTGACCAAGTTGCTTATTATTCAAAATCCATCCCGAAGCATCGCCGCCAATTTGCACAAAAAAAGGAAACCTTGGGTAATTATTAGTTTCCTTTAAAATTTTATTGATTGTCCAGCTGTCAGGCATTTCATAAACTCCGGCATTTAGACAATCTCCATCAATGGTGTAAAAACGATTTTTTTTAAATCCCTTAGTTGCTACTAAGCTAACATTATAGAAAGTTTCCACATTATTAATTAATGTTGGACAACCATGCAAGCCAGCTGTGGTGGGGAAAGGCGGACGAAATCTAGGCTCAATTCGTTTTCCCTCAATAGTATTTAAAACTGAACTTTCTTCTCCTCCAATATAACCGGAATTAATCGGCTTTGTAAAAATATTTATTTTCTTATCTTTAATTAGTTCATCTATTTTTTTATTAAGCTTCTTGTAATATTTAAAATTTAAAAAAATATAGGCTTTTTCTGCCTTTAAAAAATCTATGGCAATATCAATGCCGTCAATTACTCTTTCTCCATAGTTTTCTAAAATAAAAAAATCCTTTTTTATCCCCGGCTCTCCCTCAGAAGCATTGCAGACAACGTATTTAATTTCACCTTCAGCATTTTTAACCATTTGCCACTTAGTAGCCGTCGGAAAGCAAGCGCCGCCCCGACCTACGAGACCAGCTTTTTTAATTTTATTAAGAATATCCATAGTAATAAAATAATCAATAATCAATACCCAATAATCAAACAAATTATAATATTTAATAACCAATAATATCTAATATTATTTATTTATTATTAATTATTGTTTGGAATTTGGTTATTGATTATTAAAAATTAAATTAATCTTTTCTTCCCAATATACTCCACCAATTCAGCCAACCTCGTACTATATCCCCATTCATTATCATACCAGGCAATTACCTTTACTAAATCTCCGCCAATTACCTTAGTTAATGATAAGTCAACAATAGCGCTGGCCGGATTGCCAATAAAATCAGAAGAAACTAAGGGTTCATCTGTAACTTCCAATATATTTTTATATTTAGCGCTAAAACTAGCCTTTCTTAAAGCTTTATTTACGTCTTTTTCATTAACCTTTTTATTTGTAATATAAACTATATCGCAAATTGAACCATTAACCGTAGGTACGCGAATAGCCATGCCATCAAATTTGTCTTTTAACTGCGGGATAGCCTTAGTAGTAGCTATAGCCGCGCCAGTTGTGGTTGGCACAATATTCATTGCCGCAGCCCTAGCTCGGCGTAAATCTTTATGAGGACCGTCAATTAAATTTTGAGTTGAAGTATAAGAATGAATTGTTGTCATTATTGCTTTTTTAATCCCGAAATTATTTTTTATAATATCCGAAACAGGCGCTAAACAATTAGTTGTGCATGAAGCCATAGATAAAACTTTGTCATTTTTTTTAATTTTTTCTTCATTTACTCCAAGGATGATGGTCTTAATGCTGTCCGACTTAGCCGGCGCGCTAATAATAACTTTTTTAGCCCCTGCCTTGATATGCTTTCGGGCATCTTCGCTGGTTCTAAATCTGCCTGTGCACTCAAGCACTAAATCAACTCCCATTTCTCGCCAAGGTAAATTTAAAGGGTCTTTCTCGGCTAAAACTTTAAATTTTTTACCATTGATTATTAGACTGCCTTCCTTTGAGCTTACATTTTTATTATATTTACCATAAACCGTGTCATACTTTAATAAATGCTCTAAAGTCTTAATGTCAGTTAAATCGTTAATAGCCACAATTTTAAGCGGACGTGGCCCTGCTTTAGCTTGAGTATGTGTGCCAGTTTCTCTCAGTAAAGATTTAAAAACTGCCCGGCCTATCCGGCCAAAGCCATTAATAGCAATATTCATAAGTAAAAAATCTACCGAACTTTAGTTCGGGTCCAAAGTGCTTTAGCACCCCCGCCTTAAATCTAAAAATCAGTAGAAACAATAATTAAATTAAATTCATTTATAATTATAACATAAATTAAAAATAAATAAAAAAAGAGCATACTTAGAATATGCTCATTGTGCACCAACGGTATCAACCCTTTTTTGTTTCTTTCTTTTTCAGCTTAAAAAGGACTAATTTGCCCGTACTTATTTTACTCTAAAAGGGCAATTTATCTTCTTTGCCAATTTGTTGAATTTAACGATTTTCCCTGCAGGAATTTTGCCAAGATTTATAATCTCTCTTTTATTTTTGTTATCGCCAAGCCCTGTCAATTGTACCTGGCCGTTTCCCTCCCATCTATGCTCGTAATAAATGGCCCATTGTTTTTCGGCCACAAGAAATAATTTTTCAACCGAAAATTGACTTCCCTCAAGGACTTCCGTTTCGATAGCCATTTTTTTAATCTTAGCTTCCGCTTGAGCAAAAGCTACAAAAATCACACTTGCCAAAACCATCAAAAACACATTTACTGCAAACTTCATTATTTTCCTCCTTCAAAGATTATTATTTTAGTTCTAGAAAGACAAGCTTTTTACTTGCCATGATAATTAATTTATTGTCTTTAATGTAAGCAGAAAAAGGACAACCTACTTTTAACGACAATTTGTTAAATTTGGCAATCTCCTCCTCACTAACCTTTTCGGGCCTAATACTCGCTTGGAATTTTAAACCGTATTCTACTAAGGTAATCAGACTCTTTCCTTTTCTTGCTCGTTGATATTTAAAACTCCATCCCTTATCCACGGCAAATTCCGCCTTATTAAGAGTAAGAAGTCTCCCTTCAATTTCTACTTGAAAAATAATTTCTTTCACTTTATATTCTTTCGCATGGGCAGAATTTACCATCATGACGCAAGCCAAGGCCACCAAAAACATCGTTACTTTTCTTTTCATCTTTTCCCCCTTTTTTTAAAGTCATTTATTTAATTTAATACTATGGACTGGTAAACAAAAATTCATTTGCTTTGTCTTGATTGAAATCTATTTCCAAATTATAATTTAAAAGACCAATAACTCTGTATTAAATCATAATTAACTACTTCAGTCAACACTTTCCTCTATCTTTATAAACTTTTACCTATAATTAGCAAAAAAAAATGAACGTTTACCCACCTGCAAAGCTTTGTCAATAAAAAATTTGGGTATTCCTATTTCAATCACAATTGCAAGCAGGTAAACATTCACTTTTTAATGGAACTGTCACTAAATTAAGTGAACTTTCTTATTACTCCCCGGACCACTCCCTGGATAAGTGGATCAGCTGAGTAGATAGGTTTCATTTTAGAATTAGCCGGCTGCAGCCTAATCCTTGTTTTTTCTTTATAAAATTTCTTTAAGGTGGCGTATGCATTATTTAGTAAGGCTACTACTACATCTCCGTTTTGGGGTGAAGGATTACGTTCAACAATAACATAATCTCCGTTTAGTATCCCGTCCTCAATCATAGATTCGCCTTTAACCCGCAACACATAACTATTAAAATTATCAGTCACGAAATCCGCTGGCACGGCGATAGTTTCATGATCCGCAATAGCCTCAATCGGCTCGCCGGCAGTAATTAAACCGGCTAGCGGCAATTCTACTGCCTTGGCCCAATTAATATTTGCCGGGACTAATTCTATTGAACGCGCTTCATTATAAGATGTCTTAAGAAATCCTAATTTTTTCAGGTTCTCAATATGCGCATGAATCGTTGCCGGACTGCTTAGCTTAAAATGCTCGCCAATTTCTCTTAAGCTTGGCGCATACTTATGTTCATCAATAAACTCCGTAATATAATCCAAGATTTGCCTTTGCCTTTTTGTTAAATTTTTACCCATAAGTTTAAACGTCATTCTGGAGCTTATCCGCCAGTTGGCGGAGGAGCGATAGAATTTCGAGATTCTATCAGTCGCTCGTTCCTCACTCCTTCCAGAATGACAAAAAGTTATCCACAGGTATATGCATACCTATTATCATTATACACGAACAAAAAGCGAATGTCAAGTAATAAATAAAATCGCTAAATTTAGCGATTTTATTTTTATTAAACTACACATAGACTTCGTCGGTAAATTATTTTATATATTTCATTAGTGCCTTATGAATTTACAATATCCCAACTTGTCTAATATCTTTTTTTGGTTTAATAGACAAAATTGGTTGGTAATTTCATTTTTGATTTTTAAAATAGTAATACCAGCGGACAAAATTCTCTCTACTTTTTTGGCTTAATCCTCGGTGTATTTTTAAATTGTTTTTTAAATAAGAAAATTGCGATTCTAGTCCATTTGATGATTTCTGAATGTTTGGATTATCTAAATAATGAAACATATCAGGCAAGGCGTTTTTAACCAGCGATCTGGTCCGTCTAAGTAGTTTATGAGTATACCACCATCTACCC
>JBDRJA010000045.1:0-8396 GCA_043815345.1 Patescibacteria group bacterium
CCCCGCAAGGAAGTATTGTGCCCAAGGGCGCAAAAAAATAATAATATAGAGATAAAAAGTTAACAAAAGTTAACCGATATTAAGATATGTTGATTACTTTTTGTTAAATTTTTATCAAAGTCGCTTTTCGGCGACAGTCCCGAGATATGTGATACGAGATTAAGTCTTACCTTTCTTAGTAAAGCTGACATACAAAATCGGCACGATTACTAAAGTTAAAACTGTTGAAAAAACCAAACCGAACATTAACGTTATGCTAAATGGGCGCCAAATTTCAGAAGCCCAGAGAAGGGGAAAGATACCGGCTATCGTAGTAAGGGAAGTTAAAAATATCGGCTGCATCCTAGCCTGTCCGCCTTCAACAATAGCGGCTACACGCTCCATGCCTGATTTTAAATTTTTATTAATTCTATCAACCAATACTATGGAATCATTTACCGCTATTCCAGAAAGAGACACTATCCCTAAAAAGGCCGGGAAGCTAAAAGGCATGCGCAGGATATTAAGCCCGAAAATAACGCCGATAACCGCTAGCGGCAGAGCGGTTAAAATTATTAACGGCTGGCTGAAAGAATTAAACTGCAAAACCAAGATAAAGGCAATTAAAATTACCGCTACAATCATTGATAAAAACATTTCCCGATAAGACTTTTCAATATCTTCTACTTCTCCGCCAACTTCAATACTATGACCAGCCGGCTTTTCCAGCGCCTCGATTTCTTTATTAAATTCAGCTAATATTTTTTGTAAATTAGCTTTTTCTTCCTTGTCGGCTGAAACCGTAACAACTTTTTCTCCGTCTCTATGATTTATGGCCAGCAGAGAAGGCTCTAAGGAAACATTGGCAATTTCTTTCAATGAAATGCTTTCTCCGCTTGGAGCAAAAATTAAAATATTTTCTAAATCCTGGACACTGGTAAATTTTTCCTTTTCATACTTAACCGTAATGTCAACATCTTCGCCTTCAAGGTTCACGGTCGAAGCTTTGGCGCCGTAAATTGCGCTTCTCATTGTTGAAGCAATAGTAGCAATGTCCAGGCCGTAATAATTTGCTTTCTGCTTATTAATTGAAAAAGTGAATTCTCCGGTAGCTTCTTCAACGCTGTTTTTAATATTAAAGGTGCCTGGTATATTTTCTAAAATTTTTACTACCCTATCGCAGAGTATTATTAATTCTTTTGTTTCTGCGCCTAGAATTCTTACTTCTATGGGCGCTCCCGTTGGCGGTCCGGCTGAGCCTTCTTCAAGCTTTACAACGGCTCCTTGAATAGCTTCTAATTGCGGGCGATAAGCCGCCGCCACAGCAAAACTTTTACGGTCGCGCTCTTCTTTGGGAACTATATTTACAGCGATAGTGCTTAAATGCGAACCGCGGCTGCTGCCCCCAAAGCCGAACGAAAATAAAACACCTAAACTAGTAACATAACTTTTTAATTCCGGTATTTGGGCTATTATTTCTTCTGCTTCGGCTACTTTCTTTTTAGTGTCTTCTAAAGTAGTGCCGACCGGCATCTCTACGCTAACCCAAAAGGTGTCAAAGTCTATAGGCGGAAACATTTCTATTTTCATAAATCCGGCAGCCGGCACCGCTACTGAAACAATAAATAAAAACCAGACGCCTGCTAAGGTTGACCGCCTTCTTTTTTTACTTGGCAGTAAATATTGCATTAGTTTAACATAAACATTTTTTACTTTATTTATGCAGTTGGCGCAAAAATGATATCTCTTACCCACCCTCTTCCCTGATGTGCGAGTTGGGATTACGGCATTCTGCGTTGCTGAATTGTCGGAATTTCCGTTTTCTATTTGTTTATTATTGTTTCGCGTCTTGACAAATCTTGACGATAAAGTGGGTATAACTACCAAGGCTACAAATAATGACGCAAGTAAGGTGGCGCTAATAGTCTTTGGGATAAAGGAAAAATATTCCCCTAGAATTCCGGATACTAAAAGCATAGGAGCGAAAGCGGCCACCGTAGTCAAAGTGCCGGCAGTAATCGCCCATTTAAAATTCCAAACCGAAAGTAAAGCGGCCTCTAAGGGATTTTTATGATGTTGAGTAATGTATTCATTAATGCCCTCCATGATAATAATAGAGTTATCAACCATTAAACCAAGTGATATGACCAAAGAATACAAAACCATTGAATTTAAAGTATTGCCTTGCGCATATAAGACAATAAAGGCCATTAAAAAAGCAATGGGGACTGAAATTCCGGTAATAACCGCTCCTCGAATACCAAGAACAAGATATAGCAATAAAATAATTAAAACCATGGTTTGGATCCCGCTTTTACCTAAAGTTCTTAGAGTATCTTTAATGAACCAAGAATTATCGTTTGTTTTTATAATAGTTAAATTAGAAGGCAATTTTTCTTTTATACGGGTAATAGTTTTTTCCGCAGCTTCCGCAATATTAAGAATATTTCCTCCAGTCTTTTTGTAAACCTGGAAAGAAACAGTATCGCTAGCCGCCTGTTCTGGCAGGCCGATCCTTGATTCAGTTTGTCTTTCTTTATAGCTGTCTTTTACTAAAGCCAAGTCGCGCAAATAAATAGGCGTATTATTATAGGTAGTAATCACAATATCACTTAAACTGCTAGCTTCTTTAAATTTTCCTTTTACTTGAACATTATATTTAAAGCCGTCAATCTCAATATTTCCAGCCGGTAAATTAAAATTAGTCCTAGAAATTGCATTAACTACCTGGCCTAGAGAAATATTAAAATTAGCTAATTTAGTCTGGCTGACAATTACTTGAAACTCCCTTTCCTGTTCTCCAACAACCTCTGCCTTGGAAACTCCATTAATGTTTTCTAGCTCGCTTTGGATATCATCAGTATACTTTTTAAAATCGCATCTGGTAGCGGCTTCTACGTCTTGGCAAACTAAACTATATGTAACAATCGGCATATCTGTGATGCTAATTTCAGTTACGATTGGATCTTCAGCTTCTGGCGGAAGGTTAGGTTTAGCCTCATCAACAATATCACGCAGCTTTTGATAGCTTTCCTTTAAGTCGGCCTCCGCAAGAAATTCAACCGTAACCGATGACAGGCCCTGTCCTGATTGGCTTGTGTACCGTTTTAAGTCTTCTAAATTTTTAACCTTATCCTCGATTTTATCAGTTATTAATTCTTCGATATCGGCAGGAGTTGCCCCTGGATAAATTGTAGTGACGACCGCTATCGGTATTTCAACTTCAGGATCTGCTTCTCGCGGCATAATAAACAATGAATAGCCTCCTAATAATAAAATGGCAAAAATAATTAAATAAGTAAACCGATAATTTCTAATAAAAAAACCAGTCAGAGACCGACTTTCTTTTTTTAAACCTTTTTCTAAATTAGCTTTAATTTTTTCCTGAATATCTTTATTTTCTTTCTTGTCTAAATTATTAAATTCATTTGACATAATATTAATATTAACCGCATAACAATATAACTATCAAGCAGTTTAATTATAAACTCAATATCTGTTCCCGAATTACAAATTACTAATTTCAATACTTTCATCTTCTTCTAAATTCTTTCCTCCCTCAACAATCAATTCATTTCCATCATTTAATCCGCTCAAAATTTCAATCAAAGCTCCTTCTGTTTTACCAACTTCCACTACTACCTTCTTGGCAATACCTTTATCATTTACAAAAACATAATTTTCACCCTCGGCAATCGTTACCGCTTTTAACGGTATGGAGACTGATTCAGGGCTAACTTTTTCTTGTTCTTTAATAGAAATAATAACATCAACAAAAGTGCCTGTTATTAATTTATTTTCTTTATTATCAAATAGTATTTCTGCCCTTACCTTTCGAGTGACCGAGTCAGCGGTCGGATCAATTAAGCTAATTTCGGCTTCCAACTTATCATTAATTATTACTTTTTGGCCGACTTCAATTCGATAAATATCTTCAGAAGGTAAGCTTATTTCAATTTTTACTTTATCTATTTTTTGAACCTCTGCAATTTTTTGACCAGGAGCAACTTCGCCCCCTAATTCAATAAATTTTCCTGTTATAGTTCCGCCCATAGGAGCATTAATAGTTAAATCTACGATTTGATCATTGCTTAAATTAAGCTGGCCCTCGGCGCTATCCAAAGAAGTTTGTGCGCCAATAAGCTGCTGCTCCTGGCTTTGCCTAGCGCTTTCTAAGGAAGCCGAAGCAATGTCATGTCCAATTTGGGCTAATTCAAGTTGCTTTTTGGCCGAGCTTATAGCATTATCTAAGGCATCCTTTTCTTTTTTATTTGCCAACTTTAAATTTTCTAGGCTATCTAAAGTTGTTTTAGAACTAGTTTGTGCGCTGACTACTGCGCTACGAAATGTAGAAAAAATTGTTAATTGAGTATTCATAGATGATTGGCTAAAATTCGGATTTGAAATAGTACTATTTAATGCTTTGATTGTATTATCAACTGTTAATTTTGTTAACTCTAGAGCATTAATTACTTCTTTAATATTATTAACAACAGTATTCCGGCTAGGCTTAATTTGATTAAGTCCAATGTAAGCATTGCGAGTTAATAAATAATAATTCTTAGCATCACTTAAATGCTGTGGGTTTTTAATGCTTAAAGTAGTGGCAACCCCATCAAGCTGAATATCACCCTCGGCTTTTATTATATAATTTACTTGTTCAAGCGTATTATTAACTGTATTTAAATAATCAGAAAATAATATTATAGCCTTATCTTTAGTGTCTGTATTATTTTTTTCTTGTAGGGATATGGTATTGGTTAAATTATCTTCGGCTGTTTTTAAGGCAATTTCAGCTGATCCAATAGATTTTAAGGCATTTTGGATGCCAATTTCCGCCTGGCGGATAGTTCCGTCTGTTAGCCTTATAATAGCATCGATATTATTTTGCATGTTAAAATAATTTATTTGAGCATTACTATTACTAGTAAGCGCTGTATTGTTATGTAAATCAGCTAATACTTGATTTATATAAACCTTCTCACCAATATCGAAAAACAATGCCCTAACGGTTCCCTGGCTTAAAGCTACTACTTCAATAATTGTTTCGGGCTTAACAGTGCCAACCGCAGAAATAAAATTATTTTGTTCACTAAGATCAAGAATCATTGTCTTTACTTTCTTTCTTGACTCTTCTTGTGTTTCTTTATTGTTGTCTTTTTCTTCGCCACTATTAAAATAATTCTGCCCGGCATAAACTGTGCCAGCTACTAATATTAAAGTAATAATAAATGCTACCCATGGTTTAATTAGCCACTTTCTTATCTTTAAACTGCTACTATCTTGTTCTTTTGAAATTGTTTTTATTTCTTCCATATTATTTATAAGATATGCCAGATAAATTAAATTCAGATGAATAGTAAAAAATTATCAGTTTATATAACTTACACTTTAACAACTTGGCTGTCAAATAAAAATGCCCCAGATATAAGGGGCATTTAATAAGAAACCATTGAATAATAATATTTATCAATTTACTTTAACATTTTACTTTAACATTATATTTTAGCTTTAAAATATATACAATTTCCTGTTTCAACTACATTGTCGCTAAAACAGATTCCTGAATTATACTCTATGGCAATATAATTCGCACAATTTTGGCGCTACTTTTCTAGATCACCATTAGTTGTATTGCTAACCTCTGGGTTGATTTTTACTTCTGCCATATCTCCAGCCATATATTTAAATGTTAATAATATCTACTTTATTAACATTACACTCTAACATAACTGTAAAAATTTTTTAAACAAAAAGGGGCCCAGACAGGCCCCTTCTTTTATAGAAAAATTAATTTATGAACCTAGTACTGAGCCCCATCCCTAAAGGTTTATTTCTAAATCCATCCTCATTTGATAGACAAGAAAATCCCTAACCTTCAAGAATTGGAAGCTTTTTTACCGACTTAAAAAAAGCAGCTTTTTACCGATTAGTGGTAAAATCTAATAAAATATTATTTATTAAATCCTACCGTTATTTTGTTTTTGTTTTTAGTTTTGCTACGTCGGTGTTAGCAAAAAAATCTAGTAAAAAGCAAAAAAATTTGCCCAAAGCAGGTATTTCTCTGACTTTTAGGAAAATTTTTCTAAAATTGTTAAAGTTCTTGACAATTTATTTCTAAATTAATCACCTGTTTATAATATACCATACAAAATAACAAAAGTCAATAATATTGACAGTACTATGATATTAACTAATAATAGCTAAATAATAAAAAGCATAATAGTAAAATTAATATTTTTCCACACTTAAGTCTACGTTTTAGTGGACTTAAGTAATTTTTTATCCACAATAATAACAAGTTATCCACAATTTTTTGTTATTTAAGTCCAAGTCTTAGTGGACTTAAGTCTAGTAAACTGGTTTTTTATATTAAAGTAAAGTCTACATTAGCGTAGACTTAAGTAAGAATACTATAATAAAAGTTATTTTGTTTTGCAATACAGCGTTTGATTAAACCTATCTTGACGTATAAATGCCGGATCGATAAATACTATTCACTCTTCAACTACTTCATAAATAAAGCCTAAGCGGAAGTAGCCCCGCCCCTTTTGAGGTCCAGACCGGATTTGAACCGGTGATAACGGTTTTGCAGACCGTTGCCTTACCACTTGGCTACTGGACCCTAAAAGGGACGGGGTTGCAGACTTTTTCCTTGACCCCACTCCCCTAAGATAATAGGGACTTAGCGATCAGATCTTAATAATACAAATATAACAAAATTTACCCATAAAAACAACCTTAAAATAAAAAAACCTTCTAATGAAGGTAAACTCTGCCAACATATTTGTTAGACTAATTTATCCAACGCTTACTCTAGAACCTCAACTTTAGCTAATTTTACACCAAATTGTTTCGCGTCTTGTTTGTTTAACATCCATACATCAAGCCTATTTGAATATCTTTTATTCATTCTATCTCTCACTACAAATACTTTATCTCCAAATAATTCAGGAAGTCTAACTTTAGTACCAAATTTTAAAAAATTAGCCGCAATTGTATCTTCAATACCATGTTCGCATACATTAAACCCATTCGCAGTAATACAAGGAGTAGAATCGGTTTGGCCAACTTCTGAATTGTAAGATGTAATAGTATGAAAAGAAGAGCTTTTAACTTGCCATATCTTATTCTCTGGCAAATGTTCAGTTATTCCTATCGCGACTTTAGTTTCCATAATAATAGTGGCTATTTCATCCATCATTTGCATATTTTTTGCTTCTTCAACTACCTCATTAACAAGAATTGGCATAGCAAAGAATAATAAGTCAAAGAATAACACAAAAATAATTAAAACTAGCAATTTTCTTGCTATCTTTAAAGAAATTATTCTTTTTTGATTGTGCTTTAAACCGTCCATATTGATCGTGAATCCCACTTTATAGGATTAATCTTAAGTAATTTGTTAATATTATATTTTATTAGCTAAATTCACTAACATTAGTTAATATCCATTATACAAAAATAAAATCCCCACCTTTTCCTCCTTAAAGGACTATAGTAGGGATTTTCTTGTTTATATTACTATTGTAGCAAATTATTTTAACTTAGTCAACCTTGCATGCTTAGAATTTACATGCTTGGTATAATTAATTTAATAATAAATTTCAGCTCAATCATCTCTTTTTAAAACTAAACCACCGACGGCGACGAAATCATTTACCCCTGACTTCGTCAAAGGTTTTTTTCTAACAGGGTAAATAATCGAAGTCCACAATCAAAAATCCTAAACCACTTTCCAAAGCTCTCCTGTCTTCTCTAACTTCCCATCTACTATAAACCCAGAAGATTTAGCATGTCCGCCACCTCCTAAGATTGCAGCTAACTTTGATATATCAATCTTTGGGTGAGAACTGCGCAAACTTCCTTTTATTTGCTTTAAACCAGTCCTTTGATTTATTTCTTCTCTCAAAAGCATCACCCCCTTCACTCCCTGTAAATTACTTAAAAATGTAGCTATACTATCAAAAACATCCTCATTATCGTCATACTTTCCAATTTCTTCCAATGATATAACTACATATCCTAAATTATATTTTTTATTAACTTTTAAATTACTTAAAACTATGCCCCATAGCTTCATGGCCGATAAACTTTTGTTATGCATCGTAAATTCTGTAATTTTTGGAAACTGGGCTCCATAAAGTAGCATCTCAGAAGCAATATTTACCACCTCATTTGTAGTTGATGGATGAAGAAAATTAGATGTATCCGTTAAGATTCCTGTTAAAATACAATTAGCTATTTTTTTTGTGATCCTAATGTTATTAGCCTTGAAAAAATAATATAGAATTTCAGAAACTGCTGCTGCTTTAGGAAACCTAATTTCTAAATCTGAATAATTATCCATCCTAGGATGATGATCAAATTCAATAATAAATTGGCTGCTCTTTCCTTCTATTTCCTTAGATAGGCCG
>JBDRJA010000046.1:0-4547 GCA_043815345.1 Patescibacteria group bacterium
CAAAAAGCAGAATTTTTATTATCAGTTTCAATACTTAATAAAATGACAAGTTTTGGTATGCCGGATAGTTATCTAGTTGTCTAAAATTTAATGAACATAGGATGATTTTGTCTAAAAAATTATTCGTGCAACAAAGTCATTACAAATTACGAATTACTACTCTATCTTACCATCTAACTAGAATAAATCAAGTCTAATTTAGAAACTTAAAAACAGATAATAGATAGTAGAAAACATCAATATTGACTGTTATCTACTATCTATTATCTGCTATCTTATTACAATTACTCTTTATCCCTAATAATGTTTTCCACTGCGGCCCATTTGCTTTCTCCTGTTTTTGGAATTAGTAGAACTACCTCATCATCAGCTTTGCCTTTATAATAAGTAACACTAGCTGATAAAACGCGCCATTTTTTACCATCAGCAACCGCTAAAAAATTTCCCTGCCCGTCTTTTTCTAATGTAGCAACTGCCCTAATTCGTTCAATCGGGCCGATCTGCTTATAAACAAAAGTACCTCTATCAGTAATTACCAGCTTTAAAATATCTCCTTCTACTAATTTTGATTTTGAAGCATAATTTGCCGGAACGCTGTATTGTTTTCCGTCCGGACCAATCATGTTCTCTCCATCAAAAACTCCTTCAATAACTTTTCCCTGGTCAGCGCTGTGATCAAATTCATCTTCACCTGTAGAATCTAAATCGCCTCTTCCAATCTGGCTAATCCTAATCCTTTCTTCATCCTCGTTAGTTAATAATCCTGATAAAAGTTCTATTAATTTATCATTATTTTCTTTTATATTTTCCAACAGTTTTTTTACTAATACTATTCTTGATTTGCTAACCGGCACATTATTCTTTTCTTCCTCATCGACTTCCTGGCTTTCCTCCTTATTTATTTCCATTTTATCAGATTCGTAATCATTAGATTCGTCAATTATGTCTTGCCAGGCCTCTTCTGCGTCAACAACTTCCTGGTTTTCCTCCTCTTGTATTTCCATTTTATCAGATTCGTAATCATTAGATTCGTCAATTATGTCTTCCCAGTCATCATTTTTATTTTCATCTTCATTTGGCATATTTTTGTTTTAGTTAATATATTTTTGTTATTTTACAATAAATTGCATAATTTACAATAAATTACTTTTTCAACAATTAAATTATTTAAATTAGTAGTAATTTAATAAGCATTTTGCTGTTAGCAATAGTAATTATTGTAATAAAATCTTATAACACTATTTCATTTTTGGCAAGTCTAAAACTTAAGAATAGCCTTAATCTTCAATCTTAAATATGAAATCATTCCATCTTCCCTTCTCCCAGCGGATTATAGCCATTAGCTACTTCAACTCCGTCTAAAAAACCGTCTCCGTCAGAATCAGGGTTATTAGGGTCAGTGCCAAGCTCAGCTTCCCGTACGTCTGCTAACAAGTCTCCGTCAGTATCTTTATCTCTGGTCGCGCCTGAATAAGTTATGGCCTGCATAATATTCCAATCGTCTGTAGAATCAGGGTTATAGCCGTAAATATTTTTAAATGTATTAATACCTACTTTTTCAGAATCTAAGTTTCTATTTTCAGCTTTTTGCCTAAGGCCGTAAGCCATGACGGTAATAGCGGCATTATCGTGAGTCTCATTCATATCAGCAACGCGTTTGTATATTTTTTGAAACTGCTCTTTGGCTCTTTTTTCTGCATCTATACTAGTGATGCTGGGCCATCGGCCATTAGCAATTTTGATAGCATCAACCAATTCTTCTTCAGTTTCAGGTAATTTATTAAAGGCGGATTTATATGAATACATAACGGCCGCTCTTTCGCCTGCTCCTAACTTTTTTGTATTTTCATCTACTCCGTAGGTGATAAAGTTATTTAGAGCATCTTCCATCTTTAAAGCAATCTTTTCGACACCTTTAGTTAATTTTTCTAGATACTTTATTTTATTAGCTTGTTCCTTAACGGTATCTCGAAGTTCTTTTAGTTCCGAAAGAATGTTTTCATATTTATCATTAAACATATCTTTAGCTTTATATTCCATTTCTATTATTTCTACTTTACTTTCAGCTAATTTAGGATTTTTAGTAGTAGTAGTACAATTAAACTCGGCCGACTCATTCTGTCCATCCATTTTCGTATATGCATAACCTCCACAAGAACTTTTCCAGGTCACTTTTTCATCTTTGGCTCTTTTTACATCTATAATGCAAGTTTCGTTGCCAGAACAGCTGAGATTATTATTGTTAGCCGCAATATAACACTTTTGTTCGGTTTCTGAACCTTTAAATATACATTTTACTTGTTCAAAAATAATAGATGAATCACCAGTAACGTTATAATTAACGAAGTATGCATCCGGGATAACTACTATCTTATAACTACTAAAATCATTTTTATTTACCTGCCGTAAATTATTTACATTATCAATTATATAATAAATATCAGTTGCATATTTTTTTAGAAGATAATTGCTTTCTGATTTAATGGTTAGATTTTTCCCTAAAGGCAATGATTCGGCTTCACTTTGCGGAATAGTTATCACATCGTCCATTATCCAGCCGTTGCTATCAAGCACAGCTTCTTTGTAACCGGTAAATGAGCCATAATTTTCGGGTAGCACATCTCTTCTGCCATCTTCATTAACTCTATAAATAGCGCCGGTATCATATGCTTTAATTAATTTACCTAAATACTTTGAAACAGTACTATTTTTAATAGTTATTGTTTTTTCAAATGTATTATTATTTTCGTTAGTTTCTTCAAACTGTTTAGTATAATCAGCAGTTGATTGTAAACGAAAGGAATTAATTATTTTACTTTCAACTGTCCCGACCGAAATTTCAAGCTCATCTCCACTATTAAATGACTTTGAGTTCCAAGCGGTGTATTCATGGTTAGAATCAAGATCAACAACTTTTATTTTTAAAATTTTAGATGGACCTAGATATATTGTGCCTCCGCTATTTTTTATTTTTACATAAACTTCTTGATTCCCAGCAGAATTACTTTTTATTGTCATATCAGTTACCGAAAAATCAGGCAGGCTTGTTTCAACAAAGCATTTTCCAAAATTACAGTATTTGCTTGGACATTCATATATTTCATAACCAACCGACCCATCATCTTTACAATAGTATTCTTTTAATTTTTCAGGGGTAGAACAAAAATCTTCATATTGAATATTTACAGCCCCTTTGTTGTTGTAATCTTTCCCGGCATCTGTGTCAGTGCAGGCTGCTTCATCTTTTTTAACAGTAATCGTTTTTGTAAAAGAATTATTATCTTCGTTGGATTCATCAATATTTAAATTAGAATCAATCCTGATTGTAATAACGTTAGCTCCGGTTTGGCTAATTTTGGCTTCGCCAGACACCTTATCCGTATAGCTTTTTCCGGGTAACAAAATAAAACTACTGTCATAATATTTAGATTTCAAGAAATAATTATTCAAATTAGCGTTTGTAGTAAAGGGACCTTTGGCTTCCGCATCGCCAATATTTTTTATAGTAACTTCATATCCGGCAAGATCTCCAATCTTAGGCGTTGTAATGCCTGGAGCATAATACTTCAATTCAGTGACTGTTAAATCTGGTTTTTTAGTACCTTGTACATCAGCTGTAATTACTTTTTTCATAGAATTATTATTCGTATTTGTTTCCGCTAAATCAAAAGTGTAATTAGCGGTCGCGCCAATAGTATATTCCCCAGATGTTTTTTTATCTAAAGCTGGAATTAATTTTACCTCGATTGAATCTTCTTTTTTCATTGAATCTAATGTATACCCCCCAGTATATATTTTTGCCAGCGAATCTATTTCTTGAGCATTAACCGAAATATCATGATGATTTCCTCCGTAGTAATCTTCTCCTTGATTTTTTATAGTAACATAAATATACTCACTAATATCAGACGCTCTCTTTTCAATACTAATATCTGTAATAATATAATCGGGCTGGCATAAAATAGTATATGTTCCTGAATTTTCCACCAGTTGGCCTAATTTCTCTGCTACTACTGTATAATTCACCTTATCATCGCAATAAAATCCATTTAGCGACTGCAGCCAATAACTACCAGATTCTGAAGCATTTAATGTATATGATTGGCCTGATGGATCATCTGTTATTTCATAAGTAACTATTACTCCTTCTGATGCCCGAGCTTTTGTTCCGTCAATATTCAATACTTTTGAATATAAATATTGGAAACCCATTTTTAAACTTTCAGGATCTCCTTCAATCCAAGCGCTCTCAATTTTGATTTCTGCTGTCTCTGCAAATAATGTAGTCGCAAATAAACTAAAAAAGATTATAACTATGAGGAAAAGAATAATTTTCTTTAATTTAAGCATATTGCTTTCCTTCGCGATAAGTAGATTAATAACTTATGCAAAGCATGTTAATTATAAATATAAGACTGTAGAACAATACCTCTTTTAAACGAGATATTTCTTTCAAATTTATTTACTATTACAGGTAGGGCGGTAAAAACAAGCTTACAACCCTGCCCGTAGCAGTGAATATTGATATTATTATTTGATTTTGAATG
>JBDRJA010000047.1:0-6618 GCA_043815345.1 Patescibacteria group bacterium
TAACAAATCTTCTAATTCCAAAAATAGCCTAAAAAACAAAAAGAACATTCAAAATCAAATAATAATATCAATATTCACTGCTACGGGCAGGGTTGTAAGCTTGTTTTTACCGCCCTACCTGTAATAGTAAATAAATTTGAAAGAAATATCTCGTTTAAAAGAGGTATTGTTCTACAGTCTTAGGTTATTAGTTATGGACAAATTCAAAAAATTTCAAAGTAATTTATATATAATTCTGTTTTCTGTTTTCTTTTTTTTGTTTTCTGCAGCAACATGCTATGCCCAAGACAATTTTAATCCTAATTATATTATTAGTGATTCTGAAATTCTAGATTATACTTCAATGAATATTACTGAAGTAAATGATTTTTTAAAGTTAAAGAATGGTTATTTAAGTAATTATTCAACAGTAGACCCTAATGGCAAAACTATGACTGCCGCTGAGATTATTTACGACCGGGCAATTACTAATAAAATTAGCCCTAAATTTTTAATAGTTCTTCTTCAAAAGGAGCAAAGTTTAATAGAAGAAAAATCCCCGAAGCAAAGCCAACTAGACTGGGCTACTGGTTATGGCTGCCCTGATAACGCCAGCTGCAACCCTCGCTGGAAGGGCTTTTATAAGCAGGTTAATAGCGCCTCTTTACAATTCCGCGATTATATAGATAATCCCCATTTGTATACCTATAAAATGGGAGAGACTTATACTTTTGCTAATCCTTATGCAACTATTAAAAACGAAACTACCTCAGTTACTCCAGCCAACTCTGCTACCGCGGCTCTTTACAATTATACTCCGCATGTTTATAATGGTAACTACAATTTTTATAAAATATGGCAGCGCTATTTTACTCGCAGTTATTATGATGGCTCCTTATTGCAAGCCGAAGGCGAAGCTGGCGTTTGGCTAATTCAAAATGGTAAAAAACGCCCCTTTTTAACTAAAGGCGCCTTAACTTCTAGATTTGACGAAAATAAAATAATAACAACAAGTAAAGCTGATTTAGATAAATATGAAAAAGGCGCACCGATTAAATTTCCCAATTACTCCTTAGTAAGATCCCCCCGCGGTACAATATTTTTATTAGTTGACGATAAAAGGCGCGGATTTGCTGACGGTGAGGCTTTTAGAAAAATAGGTTATAACCCAGAAGAGGTTATGGATGCCAGCTGGGAAGATATTAACGCTTATCAAGAGGGTCAAGCACTCACGGCTACATCTACCTATCCAACAGGTGCGTTGCTTCAAAATAATAAAACTGGCGGTGTATATTGGGTAAATGAAGGCACAAAAGCCCCGATTTTAGACGCCATCTTTTTAAAAACTAAATTTAAGAATAAAAAAATTATAGCTGTTTCACCGGAAGAATTAGAAGACTATGCTACTGTTAATTCGGTTTTATTTGATGATGGAGAATTACTTAAAACCGCAAATTCACCAGCTGTTTATTTAATTTCCAATAAAGAAAAAAGGCTGTTTGTTTCTGGTAAACTCTTTGAAAAATTTGGCTATAAATGGGATAATATTATTACAGTTTCGCCCAAAGTGCTTTATTTATATAAGGCTGGTGAATTAATTACCTATGTCACCAACAGCGAAAGCGAAGAATAATGAAAAAAGTTGGTTTTTAAAATAATAAACTGACCTATTGCTTAATAAATTATTTAACTAAATTTTTAGATTAAGCTGTCAAAACCATGAAAAATTTGGCCAAAATATGTAAATTGCAGTAATGAATTATTAAACAATAGATCTAATAATAAATATTTATGTCCCTTGTTTTTTCCGCTATAACTCCTCACTCGCCGGTACTTATTCCTCAAATTGGTAAAGAGAATTTGCATCTTCTAAAAAATACCAAAAATGCTTTTGAGGAGTTAGAACAAAATTTATATGTCAGCAAGGCAGAAACCTTAATTATTATTTCTCCCCACGGCCACATTCAACAGAATGCCTTTACGATGAATTTAAATCCTGAATTTGAAATTAATTTTAATGAGTTTGGAGATTTTTCAACAATCTATAAATTAACTGGCGATGTTGGATTAGCCTATAAAATAAGAGAACGACTGGAAACTAGAGCTCCGCTACAGCTTATAAGTGAAAAAATGCTTGATCATGGCTGCGGAGTTCCGTTGTATTTGCTAACTAGTTATTTAAATAATACTGTTGCCCAAGCAGTTCCTTTAAAAATAATACCCATTTATTACTCCGGCCTAAACCTAGATGCGCACTTTAAATTTGGACAACTTTTAAAAAGGGAAATATTATTCAGTAAAAATCGTATCGCCGTAATTGCTTCTGGCGATTTATCCCATCGCCTTTCAAAAGACGCGCCCGCAGGCTTCTCTCCTGTTGGAGCTAAGTTTGATAAAAAAATAATTAATTATCTTAAGTATAAAAAGACGCAAGAGATTCTTAAAATAAATAATAAAATAATTAACGAAGCCGGTGAATGCGGCCTTAAGTCAATAATTATTCTTCTTGGCATCTTAGATGAAATCAAATTTGAGCCTGATCTCTTGTCTTATGAATCCCCTTTTGGCATTGGATATTTAACAATGAATTTTAAACTGTGAATTAAGAATTAAATAATTAACCATATTAAATAAAAACATGGGAGAAAAAATTACAAAAAAAGATATAGAAATTATTGTTGGTAAAGCAATAGAGAATTTTGCTCATATTGTAAATAATGGTTTTACAGAACAAGCAAAGTTTTTTGATAACAAAATTGAAGGTGTAAAAACAGATTTAAATGAAAAAATTGAAGGTGTAAAAACAAGCTTGGAAAATAGTGAAAGGAATATACTAAACAGTAATGATAAAATTGCAAAAGGCATCAAAGATATGCGTTAAGAACAGACCGCGATCATTGGGGGAAGAAGAAGAATAGATAACACGTTGTTAACTCACGGAGATAGGATAATTAAATTAGAAATTCAGACAAAAATAAAGCAAATTTAAATAGTAAACCCTGCTAGAAAGGTATCTCCCTGAAAAATCACATCGCGATGGGTTAATGTACTTGACAGTGGTTTTTACTCCGTTAAATTTACTTTGTAATTATCTAACAGGCTGAACCTCCGACTTTTAACCCCTCCTACACATCTGACGCGGAGAGTAAATAATAATTTTAGGTTTATACCTCGTTAATAAGTTTAAAAAAATATTTCCATTTTTGCCCAGTATGACAAAGCTCTTTAGTGTCATTTAAACATTTCTCAATATAACTTTTGGAATTATCTTTGCATATTTTAAAAACTGAATTTCTTTTAAAATTAGGTATATTTAATTCCTTTATTACTCTTAAAGCCAAATCTTGCCACTCGTAAGCCGGTGGTTTTTTTATTCCTCCTTTTTCTCTAAGATAATTTTTGTCTTTAAATATTTCACTTAATTTTTGCGGACCTTTGTTTATATACATATAAAGCATTATATCAATTTAACTGTAGAATGTTAAATAAAAAGCAAAAAATTATAAAATATCGCTTCTGCTACTTTTAAAAAAATGGATTATTTTGTTTATCTTGAATTTTTGCTCCAGATAAGCTAATATAAAATTATAATATAAATTTTTAAATATGCCAAGATTATTACAAATAATAAAACATCCAAATCCACAATTAAGAAAAATATCTGTTGAGATAAAAGATGGAGAAATAAAGTCTGATAAATTTCAATCGCTTATTTTAGATATGATTAAAACCATGAAAGCTAAAGACGGTATTGGATTATCAGCACCGCAAATCGGATATAATATTCGCTTAATTACTATTAATACGCAAAATGGTGTTTTAATAATGACTAACCCTAAAATTACCAGAAATTCTTGGAAAAAAGAATGGTTTGAGGAGGGCTGCTTATCTGTTCCTGGAATTTATGGTAAAGTCAAAAGGCATAAAAAATTAAATTGTATTTATATAGACAAGAAAGGACAAAAGAAAAAAATAAGCGCTAAAGGTCTTTTAGCTTTTGTAATACAGCATGAAACCGACCATTTAGACGGAATATTGTTTATTGATAAAGCAAAAGAAATAAGTGAACATTCTATATAAAAATAATTTAGTTAACGACTTTTATATTTGTTCTTATTGTTTATTAATTTTCTAATTAGCAATACGACCGCTAGAATTATAATTAATCCGATAAATATTAATGAGATCTCTTGGTAATATTTTTTCATTAATTCCTGATTCGCGCCAAAAGTAAAACCTAGAATTGCAAGTATAATTACCCAAATTCCAGAGCCCAAACCTGTAAAAAAAATAAATTTTTTAAAATTCATCTTTGAAAAACCCGCTGGTAAGGAAATTAATTGCCTAACGGCCGGGATAAATCTTCCCACAAAAGTAGAAATACTGCCATGCTGTAAAAAGTAATTTTCAGCCTTAATAATTTTTTTTGAATTAATCAATAAAAAATTGCTAATTTTATGGTCTGCTAATTTATATACTACCGCTCTCCCCAAATAAAGGGCTAAAAAGTAATTAATTGTTGCTCCGATAAGGCTTCCTAATATCCCAGATATAACAACCAGTATTATATTCATTTGACCTTGGCTTGCTAAATATGCGGCTGGTGGAATTACTATTTCTGAAGGGAAAGGAATAAATGAACTTTCTATAGTCATTAAAATAATAATCCCAGGATAGCCTAAGCTTTGGCTAAATTCAAGAAGTAAATTTATTAATTCAGACATAATATGGTTATTAGTAAAACTAGTAAAATATATAATATTTAATTTTGCCTATTTTACTGGTTTTACTGGTTATTCATATAAACAATATACCAATAAACAAATAACATGTCTAATGAAAAAATAAAACAAATTAAAATAATTTTCATGGGGACTCCTGACTTTGCGGTCCCTGCTTTTATAAAACTTATTCAAGATAAAAGATTTAATGTTGTTTCTGTTATAACTCAGCCGGATAAAAAAGTTGGCCGTAAGCAGGCGCTTACTCCCCCGCCCATAAAACAAGTAGCTGAGAAATTTCATGTTCAAGTTTTGCAGCCAAATAAAATATCAGGAGCTTTTAGCGAGATTTCTAATTTAAAACCTGATTTTATTGTTGTAATAGCTTATGGGCAAATTTTGCCTAAAGAAATATTAGATATTCCTAAATATGGGTCTATAAATATTCATGGTTCACTACTCCCTAAATATAGAGGAGCTTCCTGCGTTCAAGCGGCAATTTTAAATAATGATAAAAAAACAGGCGTTACGATTATATTAATGGATGAAAAAATTGATACCGGCCATATTTTAAAACAGGGCCAAATTAGTATTGACGATGAAGAAACCGCCCAAACTTTACATAATAAACTAGCTGAACTTGGGGCTAATATTTTGCCTGAGACTATTATTAATTATGTTAGTAAAAAAATTACCCCCAAACCCCAAGATAATTCAAGGGCAAATTATGTATGTCAGCTCAAAAAACAAGATGGAAAAATAAATTGGGAAAAACCCGCGAAAGAAATTGAAAGGATGGTAAGGGCATTAAATCCTTGGCCCGGTACTTTTACAAAGTTAGCTGGTAAAATAATAAAAATATTAAATGTTGAGAATAAAATATTAAAAATAAATATAAATAAAATTGGACAATTATTTATTTATAAAGATATGTTAGCGGTTCAATGCGGTAAGGATGCTCTAATTATAAATAAACTGCAGATTGAAGGAAAAAAGATTATTTCTGGAAACGATTTTATGCAAGGCTACAAGGAGCTAGTTAATAATATTTTAAAATAAAGCGCCCTCCAGCATAACTGGTGGACGCTTTAAATCCCCATGCTCCAAAACTATAGTTAACTCCACTGTAAACTCCCGGAAAGTTTTCTTCAATAAGTTATCGGAGCTCTAAAACAAGTTATTAAAAATAGCTTATTTTAGATTGTGTGTATAGTTTAAATGATAAATACATTTTGTCAATACCCTATTTTGTTAATAAAGAGGGCATAAACCCTTAATAATTTGAGGAAAAAGCTGGTGATAGTTTGTTTAAATAATGTTAATTAGAAATTTATTATATTAATTTTTTACTAATGTTAAATATTAATGAAAGTCTCTAAATCAATGACAAAATTATAGTTATATGCTACTATTTTGTTGTTGAATTTATATTAAGAGAGTTTATGAATTCTATATAGCATTATAGGCCCATTCGTCTAGTGGTTAGGACGCCAGGTTCTCATCCTGGTAACAGGGGTTCGATTCCCCTATGGGCTACATTTCTATTATAAAGGGTTTTTACCCTGCAACTTAATGGTGCGGGGTGATTCTCTGTGGCGGTACAACTATTATAACTCTAGTCTCTTAATTGAGAAATATTAAAGAATAAAAATATAATTAAAAGACATCTGATGTCCATCTGGATATCAGATGTCTTTTTTAATATAAGTTTTAATAGAGATAATATTTATGTTACTACTTTTATATTAGATCGTTTTTATATTGTAGAGCAATTTATAATATAAGACTGTAGAACAATACCTCTTTTAAACGAGATATTTCTTTCAAATTTATTTACTATTACAGGTAGGGCGGTAAAAACAAGCTTACAACCCTGCCCGTAGCAGTGAATATTGATATTATTATTTGATTTTGAATG
>JBDRJA010000048.1:0-19219 GCA_043815345.1 Patescibacteria group bacterium
CTCAATTTTCTTATTTAAAAAACAATTTAAAAATACATAGGGGATTAAGCAAAGAAAACCGAGAAAATTTCATCCGATGGTATTATTATTTTAAAAATCAAAAATGAAATTACCAACCAATTTTGTCTATTAAACCTTAAAAAATAACTTAATTTCAAAACTTTTAACCGGGCGTATTCTGATGAAGATGCGCCTATTTTTTTTCTCCCTGTGGATAATATTTTAAAAGGTCCAAAGCCAAATAAAAATAATAAAAAAAACCGATCAGGATTGACCGGCCTCTTTTATTATTTTCTTATTATCTTATTCTCTTATTTTTCTTATCTTTCATATTTAATTTTAATTTTCAAGACTCTTAATAAAATCGTTAACTGGCCCTTCAAGACTTTTGTCCAGTTCAGCCGCTTTTTTCGCCGCTTCTATTGACTTAGCATTATTACGTGCGTCAAAATATAATTTAGATAAATCAACCCAGACCTTGCTATTTTCTGGGTCAATTTGTGAAAGTTTAACGTAAAGTTTTAATAACTTGCTGCTATCTTTTATTTCTAAGTAACGATTAATTAAACCTCTTATGAAATCAGCCGAATTTATTATAGTTAATCCTCCTTTTTCTATGCATTTATCCATCCAATTATAACCTTCTTCCTCTTTGTTTAAAGAAAAATATACTTTTGCTAATTGGCAAAAACTATCGTAATAATCTTCATTCAAGCTAACGGCATATTCTAATGTTTCTATTGCTTTTTCAATTTCTCCCCGAGTTAAATATATTTGCGCCTTACTAAAATAAATTTGTATTCTTCCAGGGCTTGATTCAATTGATTTATTTATTGCTTCTAAAGCTTGGTCAGCGAAAAAATAAAACTTATTGTTATTATCATAATTTAGCTTAGCCGCACTTTCTAAAATTATAGCTAAAAGCATTTGATTCATGCTGTCACTCGGATTATATCTTATATTTTTATGCGCTTCATCAATCGCAAAATCGACAGTGTCTTGGGCTTCTTGCTTGTCCATGTTTTGTAGGGCAGGAAACATTGAAGTAACCGTACGGATTAAATTAAACCGACTATCCCTATCTAAAACTGTGTTATAGCTTAAAGCTTTTCTATATGCCTCAATTCCTCCAGCAATATCCCCCTTATTAAAAGCTAGCTGCCCATCGATAGTCTTATTAAGCATTAAAATAGGCTTAATATTAAATTGATAAATTACTATTAGCATTAGGACGCCAACCCCCAATAACGTATAAATTTCCTTGTTTGTTAAATGCTTATCTTTTTCTAAATTATTAAATACTTCACCAGCCTTTTCTTCAGCTGATTCTATAATTGTTCTTTCTGAACTGCTTAACCAATAAACATACCCAAGAGCCACCATCAAAGCTATGTAAGTAACTAATGAATCAAATACTACTAAATTTTGAATAAAATAAGCAATAATTAAACAAGAGAGCAGGGCGAATTCGTTTAAATTTATCTTATTTTTAATAAACCCTTTAATTAAATAATATCCCACCGCAATAAAAATAAATAAGTAAGTAAGAATTCCTAAAAGTCCAGTAGTTGAAACAATATCAATCATATTGTTATGCGCCCGGTCAAAATAAGTTTCCGTTCTTGTAAAGTTGTAAAAAGTCGGTTCAAAATATTTATCAAAAATAATAGCGTAATTTCCATGTCCGGTTCCGAGCATGGGGTGATTTTTAAAATCTAACCAAGCCGCTTTCCATGATATAAATCTAGTCTGCATAGTAACGTCGGACATTGAGATATGTGTTATGCGGACCAGTATTGAGTTATTTTTAACAAATGAACTATCAGCATTTAATAATATACTTATAATTAAAACTATTAAAATAGAAAGGACAATTAAGCTATATTTAGCAATTTTTCTATCTTTATTTAAGACAGAAAGCAAAAATAAAAATATAAAAACTCCCATTCCAAAACCTAAATAGGCTCCGCGAGTGCCAGAGAATATTAATGCTAATAATATAATAAAGGATGCCGCTATATATAAAATGCGCCTGCCCGGATTTTTATCTCGAAAAAATAATATAAAACTAAAGCATATATTAAAAATAGCATAAGCTCCTACATATGCGGCGTTGCCAATAGTAGAAATAATCCTAGCCGATCCCCAAACACTATAGATAATTCCAAGTCTTTGGCCGATTCCATAAAAACTAACTATTACAGCTATAACTACCGATGCTAATAATAAATTCCTCCAATCTTTCCATGTCCTCATTACTGAAATAATAATAAGATAAAAAGCAAAAAAATGCAGGATATGAAAAACGCCAAGCATCCTTTCTACGTCTCCCCAAAAGCTTAAATTAAAATCTACTCCAAAAAAACTAGATAAAATCATTACTGCAAAAAAGCTAACTAAGCCTGTGGTAATTAAATTTGCCCTTGGCTTACTTTGAGAGGATCCGAAAGGCCGCCATTTAGGATATTTAACAATAAGAGCAAGCCAAAAAATAAGTAAAACTTCAATTAAAATATTGAAATAGATCTGCTTTGAAGTAATATAAGGAAAAAGTAATCCCTTAAAAACAAATAAAACTGATAAAAAAACAAGGAAAATCCCTGTTTTTATTATTTTTAAATAGATTTTTTCTGTCATATAAAAACAAGATGGCTATAAAACTATTTTTAACTGCTTGTTTATTTACTTATCTAAAGCAGTATTAATTAAAAAATTAACAGAATCAACCAAACTATTTTGCTAGCCAAATTTCATCACTATTTTCTGACTCGCATGCTCTTACTGAAATAATGCCCGAAGATGAAGCGGTTAAAGTATAGCCAGTTATAGACGAAGACCAAGTTCCTAATCCGTTTGGACTTACTGGTACATCACCTAAATATCCCTCGTTAACTAAACCAGCCAAATTAACACAATTGGAGTCGCCTGAAACATCAGTATCGCAGTAAGCATTCTGATCATCGCATCCCGAACTAACTGCTCCATCAACAATCATATAAACTAATCCTGACGTCATATTGCTAATAGCGGAAAGGTACGAACCTCGGTTATCAACTTGATCAACCTTAATGGCATTAAGAATAGATGCTATATTAGACCATCTATTAGTATCTCTAGCTTCCCTGAATCTAGTTAAAGGGTCTAATGCCACAAAAACAACTGAAGCTATTATAGCAATTATGGCTATTACTATTAAAAGTTCAATAAGAGTAAATCCTTTACGATCTTTTAATTTAAAAAGGCACTTTTCGAGCATAAATTTTTTTACTTAATAATAATTGATTGTATTATATCATAAAATTCAAATAATAAAAACTTATTTTTATTTCTCTGTGTACATGTCAAATACCCACCCTTCTTCATCTTCAGACAATTTTATATTTGCCCATCCATTATTCTCTTCTAATAAAATATATCTTTCCCCAGGATTCACCTTGGCTATAATTGGGAAACTAACGTTCGGCCCCTGCCGAACATTTAACCATCCAGTCGGAGTTTCTTTAATTAATATCAGATTAGCTTCATCGGCCTTCTTAATTATTTCTGTGTCTGAGGAAGCTTCTTCCTGCCCTGATTTTGAATCTACAATAGAGGATATTGCTTTTGTATATTGCTCAATTTGAACTTTTAGTTTAACTTCCCTTTTATTTATTTGGGTGCCCCTATACCAGAAAGCTAAACTTATTAAAACAGCTCCTATAATTAAGGTTATAATTAAAGCAATAATTTTAAATTTAATATTAGCTGAATTATCACTTTCCATAATTTTCTCCTGGCCATTTAATTCCCCTGCATTTTGTCTTTCAGGGCCAGCTCCGTTTTGTTCTTTTTCGCTTTCCTCTTTTGGATTATGAGCATGGCTAGCCGGTATCTTTATTATTGGATCTTTTGCCCACTCCTTATTTATCCCCCTTAAAGCTATTCCGATTGCCCCCAAATATAATAAATCAGCTTTCTTGTCTCTAAAAATTGAAGTGCCGATATTAGTATCAATTTTTAAGTTTGATGATAAATAATCAATTAAACCCTTAAGCCTGGCTGATCCGCCGACTAATACAATTTTTTTAATTTTTTGTTTATAATTCTTTTGCCAAAAATCAATGGACAACTGTAATTCATCTAAAATCGGCTTAATAGATTTTATTAAAATACCTGAAACTTTGTTTCCCTTATTAAGGCCCGCTATTAGTTTTTGATCCTCTGCCTTATTGGGCGTTAACTTTAATTTTTTTTCAATCTCTCTTGTAAAAAAATCTCCTGCTTTAAAAACTATATTAGAATAATGTAAATTACCATCATTAAAAATAGTTATGTTTGTTGTGGCTGAACCGATATCAACTAGGCAAATAGGATAGTTAATTTTGCTTAAAAAAATTGACCTAAAATTAGCTAGAATTTCATTATCAAATCCATTTACTCTTAAACTATTTTCATTAAAAAATTGTTGCCATTCTAGGATTACCTGGAGACTAGAAGCGACTATTAGTATCTTTGTTATATCTTTTGATTTAGATATTACTTTGTAAGAATAAACCAAATCATCTCCTTCTATGGGGATATTATTTAAAGCTTCTTTTAGAATTAACTCTTCTCTTTCTTTCTCGTTAACTTCTTTTAAATTAAAAATGTGATTATAAACTTGCGATTCCGGCAAAGCAAACAATATCTCCCGAGTTTTAATAGGAGCATGCCAAACATCGGCTAGAACTTTTTTAACTTCCTCCCCTAACCTCTCTTTATTTTTTATCCTTCCTCTCTCAACAATGCCTGGAGAAAGCTTTGCTCTATTTAAACTCTCAATCTTTACTTTCCAGTTTATTTTAACTAGCTTTACTACTTCAATAGTCCGGTCAGAAATATCTAAGCCAATTGACGACTTGTTTAAAAAATAAATCATGTTTTAAATAATTACTAATTTACCTAATTTAAAGGCAAATAACAAAAATAAAAAATAATCTTTGACATTTAACTTTATATTTATTTTATTAGAAATCAATTAATTAGGTGAATAAGATAATTTTTAAAATTAAAATTAAATTTTAGAAAATAGACCTGTTGCTTAATAAGTTATGTTGCGAAATTTTCAGATTTTGAGACAAATTTTTCATATAATTTTTGAGGTTTACCTGTAAGGTAAGCTGAAAAAATATATGGAAAATTTGGCCGAAATATGGGAATTGCAGTAATAAATTATTAAGCAACAGGTCTAATTATTAATTATCCTTTTCTTCCCACGAATTAACAGTAATCTCTCTGTTGTCTATAGTTACATTTGACTGAATTTTTTTATAATACTTTTCATCAATATTAGCAGTTATTGTAATCGTACGAATGTTTTCATTTGTCTCTACTGATATTATACACGACCCGCTGCCTAAATTCAATGAATCGCCATTATAACCCAGGTCTATTTTTAAGCGATGCAATGCTTCCTCCATGCAACCGTCAGCAATAGAAAAAACCTCTGCCCCCTTCTGCGCGGTATAACTCATATCCAATTCTCCTAAGCCTAACAAAGAAGCGCTATAAGCCATAATAAAAATTGCAGCAGTCAAAATTACAATAATAAATAAGGCGGCTAGCCCTTGCTGACTATCGCGAAAACAGGAAAACACGGAAACATAGGAAAAAAACTGTTTTCGTTTTTTCGTTTTTTCATATATTTGCCTGCCCCACTTTGTAGGGCGCGGCTGGGGTGTTTTCGTGTTCATATTTATTGCCTTAAACTAACGGAAGTTTTAATTTCCTGTTCATAAGTATGTATAATATCACTTCCGGTATTGTTATATTCTATACCCATTTCTATCCTTATGTTATCTTTTTCATCAGGAGCAGCTAGATTTGTAAATTCTAAGTTGGAAATATTTACCTCATCGCTGGTAATAGTTGTGGTGCCTGTGCCGGTTTCTCCAATACTTAATACCCCGCTAACTGACTCAAATGTTAAATTTGAGCTTGAGTTGGGCATGTCCAATACTAATACATTGCTAATTTCTCCCTCTGATGGATTTATCACATCTTCAGCTAATCTAATCTTTTGAGAGATTATATCTATTGCTGTCCTGGCGTTAGCTTGCACCTCCTGGATAACATATACCTTAACATTTGAATTAGAAATCGATATACTAAAAAAAACCAAGCTAGTTACTACTATAGAGATGATAGCCATATAAATAAGAGTTTCAATTAATGTAAAACCACTTTGCCGATGCGAATTATACGAATCGACATGCGAATGCTGCGAATCTTTATTTATATCGTTTTTGCTATTTGACTGCATTCGCGGTTCCGCATCGCTATTAATTACTCTCTTTGGTTTTAAGTGTGAATCTCTAAAATTTACTATTAGTCCTAATTTTAAGTCAGCCCCCCTTAAGTATCTTTGCCTCTGATAATAATCATCTTTAGTTATAAAATTCTTAGCTTTTGCATCTAATATAATTTTGCCTTCAATTAATAAATCCACTCTATTGCCATTAGGGGAAGTAGAAACTAATTTTTTTATTTCATATTCCCTCTTATAAATCATCTTTTCTTTATTTAGTAATTCCACTAACCTATCTACATACTGTTTTTCACGACAAAACCGCCCAAGCTCCTTTTGTGCTTGGAAACATAAACCATTTATTTTATGAGATAAATCTTTGTGAATAATTTTAACCATATTTTTTCGCGTCATTCGCATGCATTCGCGGTTTCGCATCCGTATGCCCATTCGCGTCATTCGCATGCATTCGCGGTTTCGCATCGATTATTATTTATAATTAACATCCATCTCTCTTAAAACGGGTGTTATATATCCATCTCCTGATAAAATTACTTTGTACTTAATCCATTGATCATTATTATGGTTGGTATGAATAAGTTGTCCAGCAGAAACTGTAAAATAATCTATTTCATCCCCATCCTTTCCATTAGGGCCACACCATTCTGCGCTTTCCAGACCTCCTTGAGTTAGGGCTGTTTTAATCTGAAATTTAATTTCACAAGCTGGATTGCATATCGGCAGGGTTTCATCCCATTTTATTGCTTGTATAAAAGAAGTAGTTCCTATGTTAAAGTCTGAAGAAACAAGGTAGCCATTTGTTGAATATAATAAATCTCGGGAAAAATGTAAAATTATTCCATTATCACCCACTGCCCAACCGCTACTTGCCGATTCCATAGCAAGGTCATTTATATTTCGACTTGTGGGAGAGCTAAAATTACCATTCCAAGAACTTCCTAGCCAGCGACCGATAACCCCATTACTGCCAACTGTCCAGCCATCAGAGTCACTAATTAAGTAAATTGCCTGCCATGTCTCTCCGCCAGTATCAGTATGAAGTGACCAATTACTGCCATTATAATGCCAAATGCGCCCGCTTCCCCCCACTGCCCAAATATCATTAGCGGAAACAATGAAAATCCCATTAATATTATTGCTTGAAGAAATTGTTGACTCAACCCAGGAGGCGCCGTCAAAATGAGCCAAAACGCCGCTATTGCCAACCGCCCAAATATCATTAGCGCTAATAATTGCAATATCATTCCATGTCTCGTTGCCAGTATCAGCATCTAATAACCACTCTATACCATTATAATGCCAAATGCGCCCGCTTCTCCCCACCGCCCAAACATCAGAAGAAGAAAAAAAATCAGTACCCATAATATCATCTGCTGAAGGCGCTAATGATTCTGACCAAGCGGCGCCGTCAAAATGAGCCAAAGCGCCGCTATTGCCAACCGCCCAAATATCGTTAGCGCTAACAGAAGTTATATCATTCCATGTTTCACCTCCGGTATCAGTGTGTTCGCTCCAAATTACTCCGTCATAATGAATTATTTTACCGCTTTCACCAACGGCCCATATATCAGAAGGAGAAATAATACTAATTCCATTAAGCGTCCTTGTTGTGGCCGCATTGTAAATTATAGTTAATTCAAGCAACTCTGGAGTCTCATGGCCTAAAAATCCACGCGTAAAAGTAGCTCTATATTGTAAATATCGCCCATCTGGCGATGATAAGACATCTCCCAGGTTATCAATTTTTTCATCGCTATATGATGACCATGATCCGTCTGGAAAAGATGTATTACCTGAACGGGTAGAAATAGTAATATCTGCTCCATTAGGCAAAATCTCTCTCCAGCTAGCATAATTCCATTCTGTGCCTGCTTCTCCGCTATCAATAATCCTAGATTCAAAAACACCCGAATTATAATAAAAAACACCGTATTCGTAAATTACTCCATTACTACCAATCACCCACCCCGAACTAGCGCTAATCATTTCAATTCCTCTCAAAATTTCTCCTCCGGTATCTAATTCAAGAGCCCAATTATTTCCATCATAGCGCCAAAACCGACCGCTATCGCCTACTGCCCAAATATTTGATGAAGTCAAAGCGTGTACAGCTAATATATGAGCGCTACTGGGGATTGTTGACTCTGTCCAGCTAGAACCATTAAAATGAGCTATTTTTCCATCATTACCTACTGCCCATGCGTCATTTGCATTAATAGCCGCAACACTATTCCATATTTCTCTTCCAGTATCACTATACTGCGACCAATTGCCATTTTGGAACCTTAAAATTTTACCACTATCGCCAACCGCCCAGCCGTCACTAGTAGATAACATATCGATACCGTTAATGTCTTCACTTATGTTTGTTGAAGCGCTTGTCCATAAATTTCCATCATAATGTATAATTGTTGCATTCTGTCCTACTGCCCAAATGTCTGATGAAGAAACAGTGCTAATAGCATTTAAATTCTGGGTTGTTACTTCGCCGGCATAATTTATAGTGATATCTTCAAGCTCTGGACTTTCACTTGCAGAATCCCCTATAGATAATGTAGCCCGATATTGTAAATATCTACCTTCTAAAACATTGAGGTCAGAAGTTATTGGATTAGTGTTTTCGCTGGTGAATGAAGTCCAGCTACCGTCAGGGATGCTAGTATTACCTGTTCTTACGGCGATTGTTAAATCAGCGCCAGGCGGTAATACTTCTGTCCAATTAGCAGTATCCCAGGAAATATCTTCAATACCACTGTCAAACACTTGGGATAAAAATGTACCTGAATTATTATAAAAAGTGCTTAATTGATAAATCTTGCCGTCATCTCCAACAACCCATCCTTCATCAGCGCCTGCCATAGAGATTCCATTCCATACTTCATTGCCAATATCAATATTAAGAGACCAGGAAGCGCCGTCATAATGCCAAATCCGGCCGCTTGCGCCGGTCGCCCAGATATTTGAAGAACTTATGGCATGTACCTCTAATATATCTGCGCTTGAAGGCAGTGTTGACTCTGTCCAAGTTATTCCATTATATTCTGCTACTCGGCCGCTACTGCCAACAGCCCAACCGCTGGAAGCTGAAAGCATAACTAACCCATACCAAGTTTCATTGCCAGTATCAATATTAAGAGACCAGGAAGCGCCGTCATAATGCCAAATCCGGCCGCTTGCGCCGACTGCCCAGATATCAGATGAAGATATGGCAAAAATACTCTCAATATTAGCGCTATTAGGTATATCATATTCTATCCAGCTAGAGCCATCATAACGAGCAAGGCTTCCGCCTTCACCTACTACCCAAACATCATTATTGGCAATAGGAGCCACATCATTCCACGTTTCTCTTCCTGTGTCATCATCCTCGTTCCAATTTGTCCCATTGTAATGCCAAATTTTTCCACTATTACCAACTGCCCAGCCATCAGAAGAGGTGCGCATCTTAATTCCATTCACATTACTATTGCCAAGATCTATCGTTTCTGTCCAGCCCACTCCGTTAAAATGAATAATCTTTCCGCTATCTGCGCCTGCCCAAATATCAGATGAAGAAACAATGCTAATATCGTTAATGTCTATACTGATAGAACCACTATCTCCATGTTCTGCCCAGGAAATACTTTGGGATAATATTAATTTGGCTTCATCCCCGATTCCGCTCACCTCAGTGCCGCTAAATTCACCCAAATTAAAATCAGCATCAGTAGCATCAACAACCGCCTGGCCAATGTCCTGTGCCCAAGTTGTTCCGTTGTACTTATATCTCTCACCGCCATCTCCAACTGCCCAGCCATCACTGTCTGAAATCATGTCTATTCCATTTAGATCAGTAGTGCCAATGTCACTATCTTCAAGCCAGCTTAAACCTGTAAAATTCAATATTTTACCAGAATCCCCCACTGCCCAAGCGCTGGATGTAGAAATAAAACTAATATCATTAAGCTGTTCTATGGTTGTGCTAGAACTATCATTGTGCAAAGCCCAAGTTGTAGTAGTAGCTAAAATAAGGCTAGCGTCAACATCTATGTCCCTTACAATAATATCAGTAAATAAGCCTGAATTAAAATCAATATCAGTAGTGTCAATAACCTCTTTACCTCCACTCAATGTCCAGCTGCCGTCTTCCTCATCGGCTAATGTAATCTGCCCGGCTGTATCTGTGGTATTAATATCTATGCTAAAGTCGTACATTTCTGGATCAGACCATTCAATCTGCCCATTGCCGTCAACCCAATCAGTCTGTACCCAATCACGTGAGTCCCAATTAGTTAAATAAGCTATCCGTTGAACTGAATTTGTCACACCTTCCCTTACTTCCCAGCTAACTATTACAGTGACTTTTTTACTGTTAACGTCAACATAGTTACTTGGACAAATATCAATATTATCCAAACTATCACGGCATACATCCTCAAAAGTAATAGTGCGCGTAAATCTGCTCCCAATTAGCTCTGATAATCCACTACTAATAATCCACTGGCTGCTGCTAGTAGATAGGACCGCTGAATCATAAATTATTTCATTCCAAGCGCCATCATGAACTGAACGCACCGCCTCAATTGCCTCTTGCGCCAACGCATCTGCTTCTATCTGGTCCCCTCCTTTTGTTAATACCGAAAGACTGCCTGTGACCATAGTTGCAATCGCCGCCCCAATTAATGAAAAAATAGCTATGGCAATAATAATTTCAAGTAACGACTGTCCAAATTTATCATTAAATACTAATAACATAAAAAATACACAAATATAAAATTATCACCCTTATGTTTCGGATAATTTTTTCTTGTTATAAAACTATTTTACAACCATCCCATCCTATTCTTCCTCTATTTTACCATACTCGTTAACTGTAATATTTCTATCCCCATCTACATCATGCGTAAGAATAATATCTCCGGCATTATTTGACATCCCTAAACCTTTAGAAAAATTAATATCAACATCTTTTCCATTAGATAGAATAAAGCCAATAGTATTAAAGCTTAAAGCCTTATCCAGGATATTTTCCTTATCATAAGCACTGCTCCTTAGTAAATAACTTGGACCCTGATATAAAATATATTTATCATTCCCAAAAAAATTTATCTCAAAATAAACTCCATGTTCAGAGTTGTTGTAGCCAGCTACGCTTCGCACTCTGGCAGTGCGTATAGATTGGATAATTTGTGAAGTATTTTCATTAAGCTGAGTGGTGACCTGTAAGTTGCCGTATATTGGAATCGCGGCCACCATAAGGATAGATGTAATGCTTATGACAATAAGTAGTTCGATTAGGGTAAAACCATACAGATTCAACGGGTTGGAATCGGATTTTACGGATCTATGTGACTCGTTATAATCTGTTTTATCATAATTTTTATCGTATATTCTGCGAATAATTTCCAATTTTGGCATGCCGAAATTCACGATAAAAGCTAGCTGATGACCAGATGTTATAAGATATTGATACACTTTTTTAATGAAAACTTTAGGTATAAATTCTAAGGACTTAAATTCAACAATAATTTTATTCCAAACAATAAAATCAGGCCTATAAGTGCCCATCTTTTCATCTTCAAACATCAAGTTTAAAACTGGTTCTCTTGAATATGGAATTTTAAATCTTTTCAATAATTTTTCAAATGCGTTACCATATACACTTTCCTTATGTCCTTGGCCTAATTGATTGTAAATTCTCATCCATAATTCCCTGAGAATATATGACACCTTTTCATATATTAATGGCTTACCACTTTTTGTTATTATAGTCATAAATATATATTCTCAAATTTATCCGTAAAATCCGTTTCCTATCCGTCATCTCTGTACATTTCCCGTTATTTCATAAATTGGCGTGATAATAGACAAAGCTAAAAAACCTACAACCAATCCAATAATGATTAATAGAACCGGTTCAATCGCTGTGGATAAAGATTTAGTTGAATTATCTACCTCTACCTCATAAAAATGAGCTAAAAATAAAAGAGTCTCGTCTAGTTTGCCTGTTTCCTCGCCTACTTTAATCATCCGAGTGGTCAATTTAGGATATAGTTTATCATAATAAGCCAATTGTTCTGATAATTTAGTCCCTTTGCTGACCGTTAGGGATATCTTATTTAGGCTTTGCTGGTAATAATAATTACCTAAAGTAGTTTTTGCTATTTCCATTGCTTCATCAATATTAAGTCCGCTTTTAAGCTGGATACCCAATGAACCGCAAAAACGAGATAGATTAGAATAACGGGTAATTTTTTTTATAATTGGTAGATGCAAAAAAAACCAATGAGTTACTGGCCTGGAAAATTTCTTTTTTACTAGCCAAAACATAAAAATAAAAAAACCGGTCAGGCCTAAAAATAAGATAAGGCCCTGTTCTTCTATTAAATGAGAAAACCAAATTAAAGCGCGAGTCGTAAAAGGAAGATCTATTTTTAAGCCTTCAAATAAAGGGGTAATTTTTGGAAGAACTAAAAAAGCCATTGCTAGCCCTAATCCAAAAGCGGCTATTGAAACTACCATTGGATAAAGCATGGCTCCTTTAATTTTAGAATTTAATTCTCTTTCTTTTTCTAATTGATCAGCAATATTTGTTAAATTTTCTTCTAGGGTACCGGAAATTTCCCCAGCTCGAACTATACTGACAAACATTTCAGAAAATACTTTTGGATAGCGAGCTAAAGAATTGGTTAAAGATTGGCCAGATTGGATTGAAGTATAAACTCCTGCTAAAACTTTTTTTAGTTTGCCGGCGGCTTGCTCTAGGCTAATCTCTAAGGCTTCGGATAAAGTTAAGCCTGCTTTTAGCATAATACTTAAATGCCTTGCAAGAATAGCTTTTTGAGTTAAGTTAACACCGCCAATTGAAATATCAAAATCCAATATTATCTTTTTTTTGGCCTTTTTTGGCATAAAAAATATTTCAAAATAATTTAAAAATTATAATTACGAAATATTGATAATCTTTAAATAGATGATAAAGCAAAATCAAATTATTTCTTATTAGATTTACCTAATATCTTCTTAATTAATTCAGGCAGATGGTTTACTGAAAGATCTGCTTTAACAAAATAAGCAACCGCCCCTAGCTCTGTTCCTCTCTCAATATCAGATTCCTGGCCAAGATTACTTAGGATAATAACAGGAATTTTCTTTGTATCCGGGTTTTGCTTAATTTCAGCTAGGACTTCAAAACCGCTTTTCCCTGGCAAAACTAAATCCAGAAGTATTAAATTTGGCTTTTCGGTAATGACCTTATTGAGCCCTTCTTGGCTGTTTATCGCTCCTAAAACCTCAAACCCATTACTCTTAAGTTTGTTGCTGTAAAGTTTTAGTAAAAATTTATCATCCTCAATTATAACTATTTTTGTCTTTTTCATATTATTATTTTTTATTTCTCTTTATGGGTAATGTAAAAAAGAACGCAGTTCCTTTGCCTTTTTTTGATTCAAACCATATTCTTCCCCCGCTCTTCTCAACAATTGCTTTTGAAATAAAAAGGCCTAAGCCTGAACCAACCGTATTAACACTAAAAGCGCTTTCGCTTCTATAAAACTTTTTAAAAACCTTTTTTTTCTCGCTATCAGGAATACCAACCCCTGTATCCTGGCAGCAAAAAATTATATTACCCCCCCTTCTCTTTAAAGATACTTCTACTTTTCCTTTCCTTATATTATAGGCAATTGCATTAGAAATAAGATTATTAATTACTTGTTCTATTTTTAAAGGATCGAGAAATAAGGGAGGAATACTGCCCAAAGATTTAAAAGAAATAATGCAATTTTTAGCTTTAGCTAATGGATAAACATTTTTAATATTATTCTTAATAATTTCACCTAAGTTTATCATTTTTGGCTTAAAATCTAGTTTTCCCTCTTCAATTCGTGAAATATCCAATAAATCTTTAATTAATTCATTCATTCTATAAGTATTTTCTAAGGCATCATTCAAATACTCTTTTTGGTCTTTATTAAGCTTTCCTAAATCTCCTGAATCCAAAACTTCTAAATAGCCCCTTATCACTGACAGCGGGGTTTTTAGTTGGTGAGAAACTATAGACACTTCTTTTGCTAATTTATATTTTTTAGATTTTTCTTTAATTGAATCATTCATGTTTAGGAATTACGCGTTTGTATAAATATAACATTCATTCTTATTTAACTAACTTTGTCAATTATTCTTAGTCTATGCACGTCCCGCCGAGGCGGGATATATTTGAGTAGCCAACTGTTGATATTAAGACAGATTGGTGATAATAAAAAACTTTTAATTTAACTCAAGCGCGTAACTCATAATATAATTAACCCTTAGCTACGCGCAGTATTTCATCTAATGTAGTCATGCCATTTAATGCTTTTTCAATCCCATCCTCCAGCATTGTTCTCATGCCTTGCTCTTTGGCTTTCGCCATGATTTTATCACTAGTCGCTACTTTAATTATTAATTCTTTAATTTCTTCTGATATTTCCAGCACCTCAAATAAACCAATGCGCCCGGTATATCCGGTCTGGCCGCATACTTTACATCCCTTGCCTTTGTATAAAAATGAACTTTGGCTTATATTTTTTATTAACTTTTTATCCGATATATTAGCAGACAAAATTTTAAGTTCACTTTTATCCGGATTATATGATGCCCGGCATTTTTCACAAATTTTCCTGACTAATCTTTGCGCAACAACAATATTAATGGTTGATGCTACTAAGTATGGCTCTACTGACATATCAATTAAACGAGGTAAGGTTGTAGCCGAATCGTTAGTATGTAAGGTAGATAGTACTAGATGCCCCGTTAACGCCGAGTTAACCGCGATGCCCGCTGTTTCCTTATCGCGAATTTCTCCTACCATTATAATATCCGGATCCTGGCGCACTATAGCTCTTAGTCCTTTTGCAAAAGTTAAATTAGTCTTAGAATTAACCTGGATCTGGCTAACACCTTCTATGTCATACTCAACCGGATCTTCAATTGTAGAAATATGTATTTTAGGATTATTTAAAATCTTCAAAATTGCGTATAAAGTTGTGGTTTTGCCTGAACCGGTCGGGCCAGTAACTAAAATCATCCCATGAGGGCTTTTTATATTATTTAAAATTTTTTTTAAATTACTTGATGAAAAGCCAAGGTCAGTTAAACTAAATTGCCGGCTTTTAGCTGATAACAGCCGCATAACAACATTTTCCCCCTCAACTATTGGTACAATTGATACTCTTACGTCAACTACTTCGTCTTCGAATTTAAATCTCAACTTCCCATCCTGGGCCGCTCGATGTTCATCAGTCCTTATTTTAGCTAATATTTTAATTCGAGTAATAATTAACTCCGATAAATCTTTTGGCAACTCCAGTACTTTATGCATTACACCGTCAATGCGAAAACGAACATTGGTTTTATTTCTTGATGGTTCAAGGTGAATGTCTGAAGCTCTGCTTTGTTGGCCATAGAAAAATAACTGATCAACCATCTTAACTATTAATTCATCGCTTTGCTCCCTCACCAAAGATTTATTGTTAAGCTGGGTTAAAATTTCTTTAAATTCATCTTTAATTGATCCTTTGTATAATTCTAACGAGTTTTGTAAATCATTGGCTGTGATATAGTATGGTTGCACTATTTGCCCCACTCTTTTCTTGATAAGATGAATAATTTCTAAATCTCTTGGGTCAGTCATGCCAACTTTTAAAACATCCTTATCATGGGAAAAAGGAATCACGCCTTTAGAGCTTGCTACTATTTCCGGAATTAAATTTAATGCTTTTTCATCAATTTTCTCTTTTTTTAAATTAATATAGTCAAAACCAAATTTATCAGCCACTAATTGGCCCAATTGCTCGTCTTTAATTAGCTCTCTGCTAATCAAAACATCGGCCAAATTCGTTTGCTGATCTTCAGCTTCTTCTGTGGCTATTTTAAAATCAGCCTCATCAATATGGCCAGGTTTAATTAATATTTCCCTTAGTTCCTTTTCAGAAAGAATCATAAATTATTTCTGTAATTTTTTAAGCGATTAACTCTAAATAAGTGAAATTTATTCTGCCTCTTCTATATATATAATATTATAGCATATTCCAACCCTTAATACATTTAAATGTAAAAATAATGAAAGTAAAATTAGATATAAAGATTTAAAATCACTATTACTAATCCCCAGCCCTAAATTTCGCATAAACTCTAAAAGCATCGTCAGACTCTTTGCCTTGCCGTAATCTTGGGTAGCTTGGGATGAAAGCAGTCGCCTTGCCAAAGCAATATTGGTTTACAATGAATCAAAATTATTATTAGATATTCCTAGCCCAAGGTTGCGCATAACGCTGAAAGCGTCAGCTGGCCGGCCTAAAAAGTAACGCTTACTATCAGCGGGATTAATATACCAAGCTTCGCCATTTCTTTCTACCTGGAGAAATATCTTGCCGATTTGACCTTTGATAAAATTATTATCAATAATTATTTTTCCTGATCCGCTTGGACTATAACCATTTTCCAGCTCTAATTTATCATTATTACCATCACCGTCAGTATCACTTGTATCTTTGTCTGTGCCAATGGCATCCTCAAGCAAGTCAGGCAATCCATCGCTATCACTGTCAAGTCCAGTTAAATTACTTAAGCCAATCGGAATTTTAGTTAAATTACTGCTTGTTATCCCGATTCCTTGTCTACGCATAATTGAAAAAGCGTCTTTAGGCCGACCTAAGAAATACATCTCTTGGCTTTTTGGATTTATATAATAAGCCTCTCCATTTTCTTCAACCTTTAAAATAATTTTTCCTTTTAGAGAATTATATAAATTTTGATTAGTGACTGTTATTGTTCGGCCATTTTCATTATCTCCATTAAGGTTTTCACCTTCTAGGGGTAAATCTTTGGAAGGTCCAGTATCTCCATCATCTCCGTTGGGTCCTTGTGGAACGTTTGCGCCAATAATTTCAAACATCATAATGTCTGATTTATAAACCGTGCCTGGAGTACTCGTGGAAACAAAATAATAATTGTATATTGAGAGTTCTAAATTTTCAAGTTTAACTTCATGATCAATACTTAGTGTATCTGAACCTGCGCTACTATATCCGGCCTCACTGTTTTTTTTATAATAAACATGTCCTGTAGAAAACAAGTTAGTTGACCAATTTAATGAAAAACTCTTATTGTTGTTATCTACTTTTGAGCCTACATTAGTCGTAATTGATACCTTATCATCAACGGGCATCTCAAGATTAGTGTAAATAGTGCTCTTTTCTACTGTGGCATTATTGGCAATTAATTTATATAAATACTTTTTGTTAGTATCTAAATTACTAATTGTTGCAAAATGGTTTTTCTTATTATCTGCGCTATTTACGTCAGTTTCTGCGGTTTCGTAACCGTTTTCGCGGTAACGCGCCTTAGAAGTTGTATCTTTATCTGTTAACCACTTAATCCTAACTGACGACGAACTTATATAATCAAGACTATGGCTTAATATGGTGAAATCATCTCTTGCCGCCGCATCATAATAAACTGTTGTTATAGTTGAAGTAGAATTATTGCTTTCATTTTTTTCAATTATTACATTTTTATCGTCTATGGAGAATATTAAATTATTATCTCCAATTTTATTAAAATGACCTAAAAAAGTATAATTATATTCTTCATTTTTACTAAATGGATTATCAACCGTTGGATAATTATCATAGCTTATACTATCAAGAACAAAACCTGAAAAATTAAAAACTGCGTCTTGATATATTTCAAGCCCTTTTTTATTAACTAAGCTATAATTATCATTATTTACTACGGTCACAACTATATTTATTTTCTCAAATAATATTGGATTTTTGTTACTCGGCTCTATTTTACTTATAGATAAATCTGCTTCTCCTGCTGAAATTATGGTAATATCTTTGGTAATTGAATTATTATCTTCTTTACTTTCCTCTAAATCATTTGATTTATCAATTGTGAAAACTAAAGATTTTATTCCTTTCTCTTTAAATTTTCCTCCGTATAGATAAGTAAGATATTCTCCCGGTGCGGACGGTTTATTTATTGTTGGGTATGAAAACGATGAGCTGGCTAAAGTAAAATTGGGAAATTGGTACGAGGTTGATAGTCCAGTTGTGCTATAAATATTGCGAGTACCTTCATTTTTAACATTAACAGTGATTAGACAATCCTGATCTACGGCTGGGTTGCTTGGTGCTATTGTCATGCTGGAAACCGCCAGATCATAATAGATATCCGGGTTTTCTTCAAGCGGCAAAACATTAATTATTACACTATAGGAATTATTATTTTCGTATTTTTCATCAAGCGCATTACTGCTATCTATAGTGAAACTTAAGGTTTTATTTCCCTCGCTTGAAAACCAACCTGTAAAAGTAAAATATAAATAAGTCTGCGCAAAAAAAGGATCATCCGGAGTTGGCGAAGAATAACTAACTCCATCTTGAGCAAAATTTTCAAACTGATAACTATAATTATCTAAGCCAAGGCTGGACTCAATATGAATTCGTCCGTTATTTTTTACTTTTACTAAAACTGTGGCTACCTGGCTTACTGCCGGACTTAATGGAGTAATGGTTATTTCTTCCACTGTTAAGTCGTGGTAATATTCATATTCATCTGCCAGTAATTTTTTTGTAGAATCATTTGCCAATGTTAAAAAAAATATTCCTAAAAAAATTAAAAAAATAATTAAGAAATAAAATTTCTTTTTAATAATCTTCATATGGATAGTAAAATAATTTAACAATTTATAACTTAACATCTCTTTTATTTACAATAAATTACTATGATTTACAATTTATTACTTTTAAGCAATAATATATAGTTTTTAAAAAAGGTTTAATAGACAAAATTGGTTGGTGAAAACTTTGTTTTCGTTGTAATATTAGTCATACATTTATAACAAATTTAAATCTATTTGAATTTATGACTAATATCTCAAAAAAAACATTGTGTAAATTGTAGCGGTAA
>JBDRJA010000049.1:0-3036 GCA_043815345.1 Patescibacteria group bacterium
ATAACTGATCGTACATCGTACGTTAGAATACCTTAAAAGTGTCCTACCGTTGTTTGGCTGGTGGCCTGTATGTATTAAACTGCAATGAACACGTAACTATTTGCCTAATTTTAACTGCTATTGACGGAATTTATAGATATACTTTAATTTTAGCAAAATAGGTTCGAACCTGCAACTTCCCGTACCAAAAATCACAACTAACTTTAGCTGTGATTTTATCTGCACGGGCGCCAGGACTTGAACCCGGAATAACGGTTTTGGAGACCGTTGTGATACCGTTTCACCACGCCCGCATTATTTTAAATTTAATCGTTTTAATAAAGATGTATATGCTGAGCCATACTTCTTTAAATTTGTTTCTCTTCTTTCTGCTAGCCTTCCTGATGAATACGCTTCATAATATATCAGAGCCAAAGGTCTTCTGTGTTTAGTTGATTTTACTTCTCCCTTATTATGTTGTTTATATCTTATTTTTAAATCGGAAGTGTAGCCGATATAAAATTTTTTATCTTTTAAACTTCGTAATAAATATAAATAGTACATATAAATAATATATGATTAATATAACTCTGGAAATCGTCCCGCCCCTCGCAAGGGGCGGGGTTGGAGACTCCTGTACTACCATTATACTACACCCGCATATTTAAAATAATCAATAATCAATCCTGAGTACTCGGGATTGATTATTGGTTATTTCTCCAAGACGTCTCCATACTCTAATTCATAAATATGCAGAATTGTAACAGCCAAAGAAATAATTAATGGACCAAAAATAATACCCCAGAATCCAAATAATGCAATGCCCCCTAACACGGAAAATATTATAAATATAGGATGAACCTGGGCTTTTCCTTTTATTATATATGCCCTTAAAACATTATCAGTTGTACTAACTACGGCTCCTCCCCATATTAATAAAAATATACCCTGCCAGATGCTACCGGTAACTAGTAAATAAACACCGACTGGCAACCAAATTATAGCCGCTCCAACAAAAGGAAGTAGCGAAAGAAAAGCCATGGCTACGCCTGCGAAAAAAGCCGGCATACCCACTATTAAAAATCCAATTGCTCCTATAATGCCTTGCGCTGCTGCTGTTACAAAAGTTGATAGCATTATTGAGTGGCTAACATCCCGAAATTTTTGGAAAATCTTTTTATCATATTTATTAGAAAGCGGCGTCCAATACATTAACTTTTCAATCATTTTTTTACCATCAACAAAGAAAAAGAACGTAGTAAATATAATAATAACTAAAGAAATAATAAAATTTGTTGTTCCTTTTATAAGATTTGTCCCCCCGCTGACCAGCCAATCCTTTAGCTTCTTGGCAATATCAATAATAAAACCTCTAATGCTTTCGCTATCGAAGCCCATTAAATTAACTTTATCTAACGCTCTACTATCCATTATTATCCCCAAGTTGTCTGTATTAACTTTAGTAGTAATCTCCGAATAAGCTTCAACTGACTTTTGAGCTGCATATACAATAAAATTAGCCAATGGAATAATAACTAGCAATGCCACCAGAATACACATTACTAAGGCCGCTAAATTTCTACGTCCCCAAAGTTTTTTCACTAACAGTTCGTAAGTGCTATAAAAAATAGAAACAATAATAGTGGCCGCTAAAATTTCAGTTAAAAATGGCCTAAAAATTAAATAGCAGGCATAGACCACAAAAATAATTATTAATAATAAAAATGCTTTTGAAATAAATGATTTATCCATATTATTGTAATGTGTGAATTAGAAATTAGTAATTTGGTAAAGGATGTGTTGCCAAATTACCAATTACTAATTACAAATCTCTTATTAAAATACTTAAATCTAACTATCAATTAAGATCTTTCAATATATCTGGATACTTATTCAAAATATATTCGAACCTATCAACACTTTCTCCTGTAAGTCCATTGAATAAAGGCGTACCGCCGGTATAAAATGTACCAACCGGATCTCCGTAACGATTTAGGTTATTTTCTTCTAACCATTGGTCAATTTTTTCCTTTTGCTCTTGGTTTAATTCTCCTTCTTCTCCATCTTCTTTGCTCTCTTTTTCCTCTTTTTCTTCACTGTCTTTATCCATGAAATTAATTAAATCATCCTGCTGTTTCGTTTGAAACTTGTCAAAGCCTTCACCCGCCTTTTTATCAAGCCACTCAATTTTATCAACACACCCGGAAATTAATAAAACAGCTAATATTATGGCCATTAATATATTAACTTTAATAAATTTTTTCATATTATTAGTAAACTTCTTTAAAAAGGTGTCGTTCTAAAAAATCACTTCGTGATAGCTAGGGGAACTTTTTAGTGGTATTTTACCCCGCTAAATTTACCCTGTTAAATAAATCCGTTGGCAAAATCAACGGTTAATAAAAATTAGCCACAGCTAGTACTTTAAAGCCGCTAGCCGCGACCCTGCTTTAACAAGGTTTACTTTGTAATTATTTAACGGCTTAAACCACCGACTGCGACGAAACTATTTATCCTGCTAGGGTATTGAATATCCAACAGGATGAACCACTAACTTTTATCCCCATCCCCGCGCCTAAAGTGAGGCGAGGCAAGAAGGCTTTTTTAAATAGGGTAAACAATAAACTTAAATTAAAGCAAAAAATTTATTTCGTTTCCTTGTGTACGGTATGTTTTTTGCAGTGCTTACAATATTTTTTCAATTCCAGCCGGTCTTTTAGGGTTTTCTTATTTTTTCGAGAAAAATAATTTATCCTTTTACACTCCTTACACTCTAATTTTATCATATTATCTTGCGACATACTAATTTTTAATAAAACAACCCTTTTAATTTAAGGGAATGTTTTAATTGCTTATTAATTATTTTCAATTATAGTATAGTAAAATTTATACTATGTGTCAAACTAAAAAAAGAGGGTGTAAAGGTTTTATAGAAATGTCCTATTTGGCATTTTTTAGAAATGTCCTACCTGGACACTTTTGTTAGTTTTTTAAGATACTCTGTTTTTTCATATTGTCGCCAAGGATGGTTAGCAGGTGGCGTGTGGGCTGTAGATT
>JBDRJA010000050.1:0-5304 GCA_043815345.1 Patescibacteria group bacterium
TCTCTTCTCTTTATGATAGCCGGGAAGTAATCGGGGATATTAGCGATAAGCTAAGGACTACTTTAGAGGCACAGAAGATATATGAATATATTCACAATTCTTTAGATAATGCTTTTCATTTTAAATCTTTTGCAATTTTAAGCCATGACGAAGAAACTAATTGTTATATAATTCAATATAATAAGGGATTTAATCCCGGGAGGAGGAAGGGATTTTTTGGCAATGAAGATTTAGACAAGATGCTTATAGGGCAGAACAAATCAATCATAATAGATGAAATGAAAAATGAACCTGATAAAAAAAATACAAAAGAAACCATTAATTTATTAACCAAGTTAGGAGTTGATATAATGAGCCCGCTTAATATAAAGGATAAAACCGTGGGCGCAATTATTTTAGGGCCAAAAGAATCAGGAGATATGTACAATGATGAAGATATCCAGGTTTTAGAAATAGTTAGCGCCCAAGCCGCAATTTCCATGGAAAATGCCTTGCTTTATAAAGAAACCCTGAATTTTAATATTAAGCTAAAAAAAGAAATAGATGAAGCTACTCTAGAACTTAGAATAGCAAATAATGAATTAAAAAAATTAGATGTAGCCAAGAGCGAATTCATTTCTATTGCCTCCCATCAACTAAGGACTCCATTAACTGTAATTAAAGGCTATATTTCTATGATTCTTGAAGGAAGTTTTGGGGAAATAACCCCTAATCAGAAAGACTCGCTAGAGAAAGTATTTGAATCAGGCGAAAGGCTAATTCAATTAGTTGAAAATTTACTTAATGTTTCCCGAATAGAATCGGGTCGGATGGAGTTTGATTTTGAATTAATGAATTTAGAAGACATAGTAGATAGTGTAATTGATGAATTTACAAGCACAATTAAGAAAAAAGGATTGCGGTTAAACTACGAGAAACCCGCTAAGCCTTTGCCTAAAGCTAAAATTGATCAAGAAAAAATGAGGCAAGTAATTTTAAATTTGATTGATAACGCGGTAAAATATACTAAAAAAGGCAGTATTACTATTAATTTCAAAAAAGATAATACTTCGGCAGGCTCTATGAAAGGTAAAAATATTAGCTTTTGCGTATCAGATAGCGGCATGGGGATTGGAGAAGATGAATTGCCGAATTTATTTAAAAAGTTTTCCCGCGGAAAAGGCACTTCAATAATCCATACCGAGGGTACGGGGTTAGGCTTGTATGTTGCCAGGGAAATGGTAGAGGCGCATAAAGGTAAAATTTGGGCCGAAAGCAAGGGCGAGGGCCAAGGGAGTAAGTTCTGTTTTACTTTGCCGATGGGGAAGTAAGTTGCGTGTTTTAAATACTTTGTGGAAGTTTTAGGACTTAGCGGTTTTGCATGAGGGTAATTAGTGTTTAAGTCCACGAACATAAAATGCAAAAGATGAGATACATAGGTAATACCTTTAAACTGCCTAAATTAGGGCGGTTTTTTAGTTTTAGGTAAAAGTTGGATATATAAGAAGTTTGACTAATTTAATATTTTTAGCTAAGATTAAGTTATTAATTTTAGTAATTTGTTTTATGCGCAGAGCATAGAAGTAGAGGATGTAAAACAAAAAAAATTGCCTTGCTTTCAGAGAGGCATTATAGTAAAATTTAAATCAAGAAAAATAAATTTACAGCAATTAGCAGGAAGAGAAAGAATAAAAAAATTGCTTTATTGATAAAAATTTTCTTTACATGGATCGCAAAAATTTGTGTTTCATAATGGATAATTTTTATCCAAAACCGTAAACTGAAAGGAGGTGAAAAATGTTCATTTAACAAAATTGAAAGAGAGAGAGAAAGGTCTTTTTACCAAAATGGCAGTATTTAAAAAAATATCAATTGAAGGAGGATTATCATGAAAAGAATATCTATTAGTTTGTTTTGCATTTTGGCCATTATATTTGGCGCGTTTGTACCCCTCAGCGCACAGGAAAAAACGCTTCCCGGTTCGTTGGATGATCTGTATCCCCCAAAAGCCCAAGCCCCTATCTACCTGGGCAGGATGTTTGAGTTGTCTGCTCCCTTTATAGGTATCGTCGTTGACCTGCAAGAGAATGACTTTCCGAATGTGGGAAAAGACTTCCAAGCGTTTATGAGCCAGTATCAGGAAATCGCCAAGCTTGTGCCTGAATGGGAAAAGGAGTATCCGTTAGCGCCGGTGGTGGAGCTTGGAACTGCTTTGGGGATGGGTGATCAAGGGAAGGTGATGGCGGCATATGGGGCAGTGAGCCAAGTATGCACTAACTGTCACCACTCCTATATGGTCGATGTGCAACAAAAGTATCATTGGGGGAATGTTAACGATATAAAAGTCAAAGATCCCCTGACCAATCAAGAGCTTGGCTACGTCAAGTTCAAGCAATACATGGATGCAAGTTATATTGGGATCGGGCTGAGCCTCCAACAGGGCCAGCCGGATAATGCCAAGATGCATTTCCAAGGCTTCAAAGCAAGATTTAAGACGTTAAAGGGAACCTGTTCAAACTGCCACCTCGACCCAAAGGAATACTTGAAGTATGGGGATATGAAAGCGCTAATTGATCAGTTGGAGCAAGCCCTGGGCAGAACTTCCATAGACCCGAAGGAGGTGGCCGGGTTATCGCAAGAAATTGGAATGGAAAGTTGTTTCAAGTGCCATTTGGTCCATGTGCCTGCCGCAATGTCGCACAAATAAGGGGGGGGGTTGAGGAGGAAGTTAAACACCCTAGACAAAGCGAGTATGATTTGTAGCTAAATCATCCTCGTTTTTTTATTTTTTTTAATTTGGTATTAATTTTTCTTAGTTAGTATTAAATATATTTATTAAACTGCTTGACGAATCCGATATTTTTATTTAATATTAGAGTAGAAATATTAAATTAGTTAATTATTTACATTTTAGTAAATAGTAAACAGTAAACAGTAAATAGCAATGTGAATTCTCGTCTATTTACTGTTTACTATTTACTGATTACTTTGTTTAAATATTAATATAAATCTATAAATAAAATTTAATTTAAATTTAGAACGAATTGGGGATGTTCTAAAAAATAAACCATATGAAATCTAAAAGACTATTATTTATTATTTTATTGCTTTTAACTGTTTTTATTACAGGATGCTACAAAAAGCAAGTAGTAGATAATACAACAATTAATAACCAAAGAGAACCGAGTCAAAATGGGCAAAGTCAGCAAAACCAAGAGCAAGAAGAGGGCCCTCTTAAACTTGAGGATGTTAAAGTATGGAAAATATATAGGAATGATGAATTAGGATTTGAATTTAATTATCCTGATCAAATAGGAGAGTTGTCTTATAACAAATATAATAATCAATTTATTATATTACCAAGTAATTTAGTACCAAATAAAAATGAATATTATTTTGCCATAGGAGGAGTTACAAAAAATTATAGTGCCAATAAGGAAGGGGGTAGTGGAACTTTTAGTGGCTTTAAAAAAGATGGAGATAAATATTTCTTTGAAGTTATAGGCGATATAAGTTTTGAAATAGTACCTAAAAAAGTTGTCTCAGAAAATGTGTTGCTTGTCGATTGTATGAGTTATGAAGAAAAATGCAATATTAAGGGGCCGTCAAGAAGTTTATTAGTAAATGAACAAGCAGGATTGATAAACTTAAACCATGAAAAATTTAATGGTTTAATGTTTAGAAGTCTAAAAGATAGAATATCAGAAGAATTATTTACTAAAATGTTAGAAAGTTTTAAAATATTTTAAAAATAAAAAAATTAAAGGAGGTAATGCTCATTGAAAATAATAAAATAATTGGCTAGTTAGATGTAGTATTGAAGTTAAAAAGTAGTTTGAATTTAGTAAAGGAGGAGAAAAATGAAAGTTAAAATGATGGTATTGTATTTGTTTATGGTATGCTTTGGCGTTGGAATATGCCAAGCAAATGTTGTCGTATTTCCAGTTGATGGATTGCTTGGAGATTCATATTATCCTAGAGATAACTTAGGTAATAGTGATGGATGCGGAGATACAAATCCCCAAGGAGCTAGAAAAAATTATACGGTTGTACGGGGAGGTAAATATGGTTATCCTAATGATGTATATCCCGGGGATTGTTGGCAGGATAGATATAAAGGAAGTGGTGGTCATCCTGGAATGGATATAGCTGGCTTTACAGGAGAAAAGATATATGCAATTGGTGATGGCGTTGTCGCTTATTCTGGTTGTCTTGGAGGTTGGGGTGGTTTAGTAGTTATTAAACATGATCCCGATTATTTTGAAGAATGCAGTATATATGATTACTATACAATTTCCGCGCATCTACGGTTGCGATATGTTGCGAAGGATCAAAAAGTTAAAGCTGGAGATTTAATTGGGCTTATGGGCGGAGGCTCAAATGATTCTTGCGCGGGAAATTCTGATGGAAGACATTTACATTTTCAAATTGAGAGGAGAATTGATTGGACTGTTAGCGAGCAAGACCTGCCTTATTATTCTTCTCAAACAGAAATACCTAATTCGGTGGTATCGCAAAAGACAGTTGACCCCATCGCCTTTATTGAATCCCGATATTCCTATTTTGTGGGGAAATTTGAAGAATACGGCTGGCAATTCAATCATGAAACCACCAGCTATATTTATTCTGAAACTTTTGCCGACTGCTACCGCCATAACGGGGGCATGGAAAATTTAGGCTACCCGATAAACAATGTCCACCTCTGTCTGGATTATATAACTGACAATAACGGCTCTCCGGCGATATATATCCAGGATTTGAATAAAAATGGAAAGATATTTACCTTAGCCTCAAATCCGTACGTGATAAATATCAATTACGATAAGCCGCCAGTTTGTTATCCGATCCATGGCAAAATTAGGGATTACTGGATATCAAATTACTCATCTTTAGGTCCCCCTGTTTCAAACGAGTATTATTATCCCGAGGGAACAAAAGATTACGTTGTCCAGTGGTTTGAACCCAGCGATGACTCATTTATAGCGGTTGTCTATAATACAGCGACTAAGGCATTGAATCATGGTGTTTCTTCAGAAATGGGAGTTCCTCTTGACGCAGATAAATTAAACCAGCATAAAATGCATAATACTTCAGGCGGACAAGGCGGCGGCGAACCTGACCCCGAACCAAACCCCGACCCCGAACCAAACCCCGACCCCAACCCAGTCCCAAACCCCGGCATATCCTGCAATAAAGAAATCGGCTTTACGGCTGAAGGGTTTACCAGGGTGGACCAAGTCTGCTATCGCCAGCCCTTCTATAATAATTACCCTATTCGTGAAACCGCTATGGAGTATGTGGATGAGGGGCAGAATCCAAAGGATA
>JBDRJA010000051.1:0-2807 GCA_043815345.1 Patescibacteria group bacterium
TATGCTTCCTGGTTCGCTCCCGAGTGATCGGGAATGCGTGGTAAACCCCATTTGGAGCAAGAGCAAACCCTGCCGAATCGGTGGGATGAAAAGTGGCTCGCATGATTCCAGAGGCAACTTTGGAACAAGATAGATGACTACTCATGCTTACGTTAGTAAGCAGGACAGAATCCGGCTTATAGCTTGCCCTGATATTATTGAAATATTATGATGCTAATCCGCTAATTGGCACGAATGCCGCGAATTGCGAATATACGAATTTTATATTCGAAATTCGCGGCATTCGCATTTATTCGCATAATTAGTATTACTTCACTTATGAAAAAATCTGAACTTTTTTTTTCATTCCTGCTTGTCCCCTTAGATTTTGTTATGATAATACTTGCCGGGATGTCTGCATATTATATCCGTTTTGCAGAATTTACAACTGACATTAGACCGGTTATTTTTAATCTATCTTCGGCATATTATTTTAAGATTGTCTTAATAATTGCTTTTTTGTGGTTAATTATATTTGCTTTATCAGGACTGTATAATATCAGAAGCGCTAGAAAATTAATTAAAGAAGTGTATCGGGTGGTCTTAGCTTGCTCCACCGGTTTAACGTTAATAGTGATATTAATTTTTATAAGACGAGAACTATTTGATTCTCGTTTTATTGTTTTAGCTGGCTGGATGTTAGCTATATTTTATGTTAGTTTTGGCCGGGCTATTATTAGATGGATCCAGAGAGCCCTTTTTTCTTATAATATAGGCGTCCATAAAGTAATTTTAGTTGGCAACAGCAAAACAACAGATAATTTAATTCATGAATTTTCCGGCCATAAGAATTCTGGCTACGAAGTAGTTAAGCGCCTGCGAGATTTTACTATTGATATTTCCCAAGAATTAGCTGAATTTATTAAAAATAAAAAAGTTGATGAAATAATCCAGAGTGACCCGAATTTACCCAAAGAAGAGGTATTGAGATTATATGATTTTGCCGACGATAATCATATTACATTTAAATATGCGGCTGATTTATTGGGAACAAAAGTATTAAAGACTGAAGTAACGGAATTAGCCGGTATTCCAATAGTAGAAGTTAAAAAAACGCCCTTAGACGGATGGGGGAGAATTATAAAAAGAATTTTTGATTTAGGAGGAGCAATTATTTTAATAATCATATTATTTCCTCTTTTAATAGTAACTGTTATTTTAATCAAGCTTGATTCCCGAGGCCCGGTATTTTATTTGGATTATCGAACCGGGCAGGGCGGTAAGCGTTTTTTATTTTATAAATTCAGGTCAATGCTTACTCATTTATGTGATGGGGAGGGTCCTAGCGCTACGGAGGAAGGAAATGAGATACTTAGAAAGCTGGAAAAGGATAAGATTCTAAATACTAGGCAAAACGATCCTCTTCATAAAATTAAAGACGATCCGAGAATTACTAGAGTTGGAAAGGTAATAAGAAGATGGAGTATTGATGAGTTACCGCAGTTATTAAATGTGTTAAAAGGGGACATTAGTTTAGTCGGCCCGAGAGCTCATATGACATTAGAAACAGCAAAATACGAAAGACGCCATAAAAAAGTTTTTACTATAAAGCCTGGAATTACTGGTTTGCCTCAAATTTCCGGAAGAAGCGATTTAAGTTTTGAAGATGAAGTTAAACTTGATGCTTATTACATAGAAAATTGGTCTCTTTTATTGGATTTAGCTATACTATTAAGGACGCCATTGGCTATAATCAAGAGAAGAAAAGTAGAGTAATAATTAGTTTCAGATTTTCGATTTCAGATTTTCGATTTATTAAATCGTCAATCGCCAATCGCAAATCGCCAATCAAAAATGCGAGTAGCTTTAATCCATGATCATCTTGCCCAAGACGGGGGAGCGGAAAAGGTTTTAAAAGCGCTAGCGGACATGTTTCCAAAAGCGCCGATTTATACCCTGCTTTATGAAAAGAAAAATGCAGATAAGTATTTCAAAGACCGCCATATTGAAACTTCAGTAATTCAAAATCTTCCCGGCGGAGTAAAACATTATCAATGGTATATGCCTTTTATGCCAATGGCCGTTGAGTTTTTTGATTTGCGCAATTATGACTTAGTAATATCCGACGCTAGCGCGTTTGCTAAAGGAGTAATTACTTCGCCGGATACTCTCCATATTTGCTATTGCCATACTCCGACTAGGTATATCTGGGACTATACTCATCAATATATTAGTGAGTTAAGATATAATAAATATTTAAAAAAAATAATTTCCTTAGTTTTAAATTATATAAGAATTTGGGATCGGCAGGCGGCTGATCGGGTAGATAAATATATTGCAAATTCTAAAACCGTGCAAAAAAGAATAAAAAAATATTATCGGCGAAATTCAGTCGTTATTTACCCTCCGGTTGATACTAATAAGTGCTATATTTCTGATTCTGCAGGTAATTCCTCCTACGCTCCCTCCGACGCTAAAGTTTTGGAGGGCAAGAAAGCTTCGGCGGATAAATATTTTTTAATCGGCGGCCGGTTAGCCCCGTATAAGCGTATAGATATGGTTATAGAAGCATTTAAAAAGCTTGATTATAATTTAAAGGTTTTTGGAGACGGAGTGGACTTAAATCGCCTAAGGCAAATCGCCGGAGACGCTAAAAATATTCAATTTTTAGGCCGAGTTGATGAAAAAACTAAATTTGAATTATACAGCAAATGCCTAGCCTTCCTTAATCCGCAGGAAGAGGATTTTGGCATTACGGTTGTTGAGGCTATGGCTTCAGGACGGCCTATTATCGCTTTTAAAAAGGGCGGGGCTACAGAGACTGTAGT
>JBDRJA010000052.1:0-2235 GCA_043815345.1 Patescibacteria group bacterium
ATTTTATATTTATTTTTTTATAAAATTTATTCTTTCTTATTTTTAAATTTCATAAAATATAAAACCATAATCGTAATAATGCCCTCACTCAAACCAATCAAAGCATGTATGCTAATCATTGAACCTAGGCTAGATCCTAAATTTTCAGTTCCAGATAAAGCCAATTCCAGGCTACAAGCAGTGGCAGCTAAAATAACAGAACAAAATGCAGCTATAAATACTGATATTAAATTATATTTTAAATATTTTTTAATAAATTTATAAATATAATATCCACCAATTGTTCCGATTATTCCCATATTAACTATATTTGCACCCAAAGCCATAAGTCCGCCATCAGCAAATAACATTGATTGCACTAATAAAATGATGCTAATAGTAAGTAGTCCTGCCCAAGGTCCTAATAAAATAGCAGCCAGTACTCCACCAAGTAAATGCCCTGAAGTGCCATGAGCTATTGGAAAATTTACCATTTGCGCTGCAAATATAAATGAGCCGACAATGGCCATCTTGTAAATCTTATCTTGGCCGTATTTAGATAATTTATTAAGCGATGAAGTACAAAATTCTGCACCCTCTGGAGTTGCCAACTTATTTACTTTTTCTCTAACAAAAAACTGCTGCCTAATTTTTTTAAAACTAATAGCTATAAACGTAACAGCTACTCCTATTAAGGGGATAGATGTCCCAGCATTTAAGAATCCATCTGGTATATGCATATTTGTTGTTTAATTAATAAAATGTTATGATTTTTAAAATCGTAACACTATTATTTTAAAAAAAATATAACTTTAAGTCAAATTTTTACCAGTAGTTGCTGTTGATAAGTCTCCATATTTAATTCCTTTAATACTGATCAGTTTATCAGCCATTATTTTTATTTCTTTGGGTTTGCCCTTTACCACCAATACTTCTAAACAGTTTTCCTTATCTAAGTGAATGTGGGTAGTGGAAATAATTGTTTTATGGAAATTATGCTGCAAATTTAAAAGTCTATCCAATACAGTTTTTTGATGGTGGTCGTAAACTAAAGTAATGGTTCCAGCCACTTCTTTATCTTTATCGCTCCATTCTTCTTTAACTAGATCCTTTTTAATCAGATCTGCAATGGCTTGTGAACGGTTCTTATATCCTTTTTTATAGATTTTTTCTTCAAATCTCTTTAATAGGCTATTTTCTATTGAAATACTGAATCTTGTCAATTTTTTCATAGTTAATATTTGACTTATTGATTATATATCTTATTATAACAACAAGAGTAAGAATAATAAAGAGTAATTATATGAATGAAGTCAAAGGGCCATCAAATGTCATTCCTATGGCAGGCCATGAACATAAAAGGGATCGTATCAAACCATTAGTAGAAACAAAAATTCCTACTGATCTTATTTCTTACAATGATTTGCAAAATGCACTTTTTAAAGTTATAGATGAATTTAAAAAATTTACAGAAATAGATGAGATAAGTAAAAATTTATTAATGGCAGACCTAAGGCATCAATTAGAAGAATTATTAAAGGCTAATCCAGCTTTAAAAGAACACATTGATGACCCTGGTAAACCCATTCAATTTTTAGAAAGCATTTTTCAAGAATATAATAGATTACATAAATAAAATTTCAGGGGACTGCTATGATTGCGAATCAGCAGGCCCCAACCACATTCCACGATTCGCGTGTGGGGTTTGACCAGACAACGGTCTAGTGCCGTTTTCTGGCCAGCCGGTTCTTGGCCACCCAGGCCATGGCCAGACCAGTGCCGACCACAGTAGTAGTGGTTTTGGCGACTTTCTTCGTAGCCCACCACCCGTAATGAATACCCAGTATTCCAACAACGGGTGGAATGACGAAAGTAATGTAAAACATGCTTTCGCCAATCTGTCTTCCTAGACTGTGTTGTTTATTAGGCATCGAACGCACCCTCCTTGTTTTTGTGGTATCAATATATTTATCATATTTAATAATTTTTGTCTAGCAATAAAAAAACGAACATGAATATGCTCGCTTTTAATATCTGGCAGTCCCTAGGGGCCCTCCTTCGTCTTCGTTTCACTCGGACTCCGAAGGGTAAAATCGAACCCTATTAATTAATTGCACGAGACCGTTTCATTTCGGGTGCCTAGAAACTCGATTTCTATGCTATACTCAGCCAAGAATTAACACTTTAACTAGTTAAATACCTAATATGTTAAAAAAAACATAATCCAAGATGTCCAAAATGCAGGGGGTGTAGAAC
>JBDRJA010000053.1:0-4572 GCA_043815345.1 Patescibacteria group bacterium
AACCACCATTTTTAGATCTTCATATATCTTAATCTGAGTTTTCATAATGGTATAATTTAGTGGTAAAAGTCAAAATACAGACTTACTACTATTTTACACCATTATGAGAGTTTTGATTAGTTTCGTAATTCAAAGTAATTAGCATTTGAATAATCCCAGTCGCTCCCCTCACATGGGCAAGCGTGATCGCATGAACCCATACTTGAATCACAATATGTTTCGCTTGGATATGTATTGTTATTGTCATAAAATAACTCAAGTGCTAATTGGACCTGCTTTAGATCCGCTTTTCTTTTTGTGTCCCTTGCTTTCACCCTAGCTGAATTAATAGCGTAAACTGCCATTGAAGATAATAAACCTATAATAGATATTACAACTAGCAGTTCAATTAATGTAAAGCCTTTTTTAGTATTCATATTTACTTAAATAAATACAGTTTTATTTTATCATTATTACCCCCCGGTACAATATTGTGAATAACCCCCTAAACCACCAGTTTGAGGAAGAGATTGGTGGTTTAGGGGTATTTAGTAGGAGTGAATCTTATCAAATTTATTTTTCAAACTTGCCTGTTACCCACTCAAATTCAGTATGCCAATCTCGCAAAGGACAACTCCAGCCAGGACTTGAAGGATGAGGATTTCCACTTGTTTCCATATTTCTAATTCCTAAAACATAAAAACGTCCACGAGAAGAATCACAACCATACTGACCAGTGCTATAGCGAGCATAAGCATAACCACCACAAGCTCCCGTAGCTGTAGGGTCTCCAGGAGTCGCGCTTATAAAATTACTACTTTCCAAAGGTTGAATAAACGGATCACCACTTCCTTGGCCTCCATTAAATCCAGCATCCCATCCACTGCAATCATTGTCAGTACTCCCGGGGTAAGCGTCATTGCTGTCATAATATAATTCCAAAGCCAACTGTATTTGATTCATGTCTGCCAATCTCCTTGCGTCTCTTGCTTTTAACCTGGCTGCGTTAATAGCATAAAATGCCATTGAAGATAATAAACCGATTATAGATATTACAACCAACAGCTCAATTAATGTAAAACCTTTTTTATTATTTGGATATTTCATATAAACGGGTTTTAATTAAATTGAGGATTATATAAATAATTTTATGTTAATTAAATATTTTCTAATATCTTTAGTATTTGGATTATTTCCTTTAAAATATTAAAAGGATAATTGATAAATAGTTACGCATCTTTTTAATAACAACAACTAAGTACATCAACTCGCGCAGTGACTAGAATTCTATAATCATCTCCCGTTCCTTTAATTCCATCTGGCCCGGCTGAACCTAGCCAGCTATTTCCGCAGTTAGAATTACATGCGTTATCATCATAATAAAAATGATTTCCCCAAGGGTCTTGAGGAATTGTCATGCTTAAGTAAGGACCATTCCAATCAGTTCCATCATTATAAAGCATAGCATTGGTTACGCTATCCCATGCAGCCTGGCAATCCGGATAACAACAACTAGGGCAACTATCTCCCCTTGGAGGCAATTCCCCAACATCCATTTCATACAACTTCATTGACTTGACTAACTGATTCACCTCTGCTTTTACTTGAGTCAATCTGCTTTTTTCTCTTGCCACATTTAAATAAAGTGAAGCAAAACTGGCTAAAAAACCAATAATAGAAATAACCACTAAAAGCTCTATTAAAGTATACCCTTTTTTGTTCATATTAATAAAATTCATTGTTAAACTTTTTAACAGATATTTTAAAATGGTCAGGTCTTTAATTTATAATTTTTAATTTTTAATTTCAGAAACAATATTTAAAATGTAATATTTAATTCATAAATTACAAAATTAATATCTTTTTTATCTTCTTGGTCTTGGTTCATATATAAAATAGAAGATTTTATGAAAAAACTCCTTGTTTTTTAAGCCATTAATTGACTTTTGGTGCACTATATTAAAGATAATTCGAACATTTTTCGCCGTCGAAGGCGACGGTGAAGCCCTCAAAAATTCGGAGCGGCTTCGCCGCGTTCTTTAACAATTTCAAGTTTTTCTTTTTCAAGCACAAAAGAATGTTAATATATTCATTAATGCACACAGCGGTTATAACAATATCTACCACAGGCATCTGATGAATACAAATTGCCGGCTTGTTTACTGTAATAATATTTTTATTTTGGTAGACGATACCCATATTATTCTTTAAGATAAATTGCGTAATCATATCCATAACCACCTTCTCCCCAGCAGGTTACACCTTCGGGGTAAAAGCATTTAGATCTTTCGTCTGATTGGGCTGGTCCAGTTGAATTTGTTTCAAGAACAGTGAAAAGCACTGCGTAAGTTCCCGAACAACTGCATGGATTTGTAACTCGTATATAACGGTAGGAACATTGATTCCATCCGCCACTAAATATGCCCCCTAGTATAGGATAACTCTCACGAGGCACGATGCTAATAAAATCATTAGTCACAAGAGGCTGTATAAATAAATCAGAGTCTCCATTGAGAGTGCTACCCGCATCCCAGCTACTCCAACACCCAACATCGCCAGAATCGGTATTATCAGGGTATTGGTTGAACTCATCATAATAGAGCTCTAACGCAATTCTTATCTGATTCATATCTGAAATTCTTTTTACATCCCTTGCTTTCATCCTAGAAGCATTAAAAGCATAAAATGCCATTGAAGATAATAAACCGATAATAGATATTACAACCAGCAGCTCAATTAATGTAAAACCTCTTTTTAGTTTATTGGATTTTGAATTTTTTTTAAGATTCATTTAAATATAACGTACTTAGTCTCTAATTTATCATAAAGTTTATTTTTCGGGCCCAAGGATACAATAATCATAAGTCGATAAATAAGCTCCAACGGAATTAGTTAGCCTTGGCAAATCAAAATTACTGCCTTCTGCCGAGAAGAGCAATACATATTCATAATCGGTTCTCCGTTTACCGTTGCAATACCATGACGATACAAATGTAGACGGTGCATATTCATAACAAAAATATTGCGCGCCATTAACTTTATTAATGGGGTCATCAGGCAAAGCCGATATCAAACCTTCGTCCACAAGGGGCTGAAGAGCCGTGTACCAAGTATAGCCACTAGCGCCACAACTGCCGCCTGAACAACTACACGACCAGGAAGTACCAAGCATCGGATATTGATTATGATTATCATAATATAATTCTAAGGCTTTCTGTATTTGTTTTAAATCCGCTAATCTTTTTATATCCCTTGCTTTTAATCTAGCTGAATTAATTGCGTAAACTGCCATAGAAGATAATAAACCGATAATAGATATTACAACTAGCAGCTCAATTAATGTAAAACCATTTTTTTTATTACACATAACTATTTTGGCTATCATACCCTTTGAATGATTGATTGAAGAGGACTAGGTTTTTTTATATGCATAATTTTTTATCGAAAAAATCTTTAAAATGTATTCTCATTTATGCAAATGTTATAGTAAATATAGTCATAACTACTATTACTTCTTACTTTTCCGTAGCTTCTTCCATCTGAATTATCAATGATGCCATCCACTAAATTAAAATAAATAAAACAATCATTTCCACAACTACCTATGCCGATATTAACTCCTCTACAGCAACTATCATCGGGTTCAACTAAAGTATCGCCATCATTATCATAGCTATATTCACCCGTAATAGGAGGTTCTGGTATCCGATTTAAAAACTCTGATAACCCGGCAAAGTATGTTAAATTAGTGCTTTTTTCTCCTTCTCTCCACCATTTTCCAGGATTCTCTTCATCCATTAATAAAATTAGTGCTTTTTCTATTGTTTTAAAATCCCCTATAATTCTTGTAGCTTTAGCTTTTAACCTAGCTGAATTAATAGCGTAAATTGCCATAGAAGATAATAAACCGATTATAGATATTACAACTAGTAGTTCAATTAATGTAAAGCCTTTTTTATTATTTGGATATTTCATATAAACGGGTTTTAATTAAATTGAGGATTATATAAATAATTTTATGTTAATTAAATAAACTTATTCACAAATATAAAATGAGATCCATTTTCCCCCGCAATTCAGCGACTGCAATGAGTCGCGCCGACAGAGATCATATGAAAATTCATACTCATTTTCGTCTATTAAATAAGGATCACCCCACGGATCTCTTAATAAACCCGAAAATCCTAAATTCTGAAATGTGGTAGTCATTCGGTTAATGCAAACAGGTGAATTTAGAGCTGCTTCATTATAAGGTATACAAGATAAGGGATACAAGCGCACCTAGAACACCCGCTACCGGTGACATATCTAAGAGGCTGGTTAATTTCATCCCGCTTAACTTCAATATTAGGGTGAGCCCTGTTAAATTGCTTTTGGCAGTATTTAATGGGTAAAGCTTTTTTTATGAGATTTATTTAACTCTCTCTCTCTCTCTGAAACATTGCTTAAATAGGTTTAATAGACAAAATTGGTTGGTAATTTCATTTTTGATTTTTAAAATAGTAATACCAGCGGACAAAATTCTCTCTACTTTTTTGGCTTAATCCTCGGTGTATTTTTAAATTGTTTTTTTAATAAGAAAATTGCGATTCT
>JBDRJA010000054.1:0-9206 GCA_043815345.1 Patescibacteria group bacterium
TGATGAGTTTAACAAGAAATTAATAGACTGGTTATTATGGTACAATACTGATAGATTTCACTGGAGCCTTAATTTAACCTCTCCTGTGGATTATTTGCTTAATAATTGTCTGGTGTCCAATATGAGGTGGACTAATACAATTTATTGACAATTTTTTTATATTTTGTACAATACTAATAGATCCTTGGCCTCTTTTTTATTTTAAGAGGTAGGATCTACTGTTGGATAATTAACTATCAGCCTAACCTTTCATTGTTCATTTGTAATAGTGCGGAAGTTTTTTTCCGTTAACCTCATTCAAACAGGGTATGCTACGGGGAGTTAGTATCATACTTTCTCCCCTCCCCTAAAAATTTTTGATTAAGTTTCGGTTGGACATTATAAAAACTCCTTTGCACATAGGAGTTTATTTTTTTTATTTTTTACTATTTAAACATTCCGATAATTTCCTTTATATCCTTTAAATCTTCTTCGGTTAGATCTAACTTCATTCTATTTTTATATAATTTATACATTTCATTTTGCCGCGCAGAGTAAGAAATACCGATTCCTTTTCTTAGGTAAGTGCGGTATTTTTTTATTAAATCAAAAACGATTTCTTTATTTTTGCTATCCAAATTTCTATAGCGATAATTATCGCGTACTAATTTATTTAGTTTTTGCTCAAACTCGTAGTCAGTTAAATTTTGAGCATCCTTTAGCAAATCTTTGATGTCCATATGTATAATGCGAGATTACTAAATATTATGCGAGACTACGAAAATGCGAAAGTTATTTTTTGGCGTATTTGTAGTTTCGCATATTTCGCATATTTTCGTATTATTATTTATATGCCACGTATTCTCAAGGCTTCCACTAATTTTTCAATGGCGACGATATAGGCGGCCGTGCGCATGTTAACATTATATTTTTTAGTGTATTGCCAAACCGTATCAGTAGCATTATTCATTTTTTTAGCTAAATTTATTTGTACTTTTTTAGCATCCCAATAAAAATGGCGGATGTTTTGCACCCATTCAAAATAAGAAACAATTACGCCGCCGGAGTTGGCTAAAATGTCAGGGATTATTAGCTTGCCTTTTTTATGTAATTTTTCTCCGGCCTCAATAGTAGTTGGTCCGTTAGCTAATTCTAAAATTATACTGGCTTTAATTCGGCCAGCATTTTTTTCCGTAATTACTCCTTCTAAGGCAGCGGGCGCTAAAATAGTTGCCGGTAGCTCTAAAAGTTTTTCATTAGTAATATTTTTTGCATCAGGAAAATCTATTACCGAGCCGGTTTTTTGTTTGTGATTTATAACTTTATTAATATCAAGACCTTTTTCATTTAAAACACCTCCTTTAGTATCCGAAACCGCTACTACTTTATAGCCGTTGTCTGAAGAAATTTTTGCAAAATTCATTCCAGAATTGCCAAAACCTTGAATTGCAATCGTAACGCTTTGTTTTTTTATATTAAGCTTTTTTAATAGATTGGTTAAAACATAAAAACCGCCTTGCGCCGTAGCTGTATCACGCCCCAAAGATCCGCCAATAGAAACCGGTTTTCCGGTTACAACCGCTGGTTCGTTTTTGCCTTTTATATGGCTATATTCATCCATAAACCAAGCCATAATCTGGGGATTGGTATAAAGGTCAGGCGCAGGGATATCTCGGTCAGGCCCGATAAAGTCGGCCATGGCTCGAACATAGCCGCGGGTTAATCTTTCCAGTTCGTTTTCACTTAGTTCTTTAGGATCAACCGTAATACCGCCTTTAGCCCCGCCATAAGGAATATCAGCCACCGCGCATTTAAAAGTCATCCAAAAAGCTAAAGCGCTAATTTCGTCAATATTAACTTTAGGGTGGTAGCGCAGGCCGCCCTTGAAAGGTCCTAAAATATCATTGTGCTGGACCCTATAACCGGTAAAGACTTTTAAATTACCATCATCCATTAAAATGGGAATAGCAACCTCAATAGAACGCTGGGGAGATTTTAGAATTTCTATTTCATCAAGAGTAAGGCCAATAACTTTACTGACAGGATTAATTTTTCAATAACCTGGCAGGTTTGCTGAAGCTGGTTAAGGCATTGTTTGTATTGTTTAGGCATAAATTATAAATTATAATTATTTATCTATCTATCGTCTGCCTACCGTGAACTAGCTGAAGGATTTTTTGTTTTCTAATAATGAGCGGGTAAGGGGGATCGAACCCCTGTTTTCAGGTTGGAAACCTGAAGTAATAACCATTATACGATACCCGCTTATGATTTAAAAATTAAGAATGTAGAATTAAGAATTATTGTTGACGGTTGGTTTAATATTATCAGTTGATTTTAAAAATGGCAACTTATTTTTAAAGATGAATAAAATTATACTTAGTATTATTATGACTAAACTTATTATTTGCGGCCAGCGAAGATTGTAAAAAGTTGGCGTAGGGTCAATGCGGATGAATTCAAGAGAAAAGCGGAGAAGGGAGTATGAAATTAGGTAATAGGTTATAGGAATTAGGAAATAGGTTTTGCTACTTTTATATTTTTTTATTATCCAGACGTGAATTGTAATTAAAGTTAAAAAAATAAAAAAGTTACCAAGGGACTCGTAGAGAAAGGTGGGATGGAAAAATTCGGAGGAAATATATTCCACTGGGCGTTCCATGATATTAATCGGTATCCCCCAAGGGAGATTAGTCGGTTTTCCATAGAGCTCTTTATTAAAATAATTGCCCCACCGGCCAATAGCTTGTCCTAAAGCCAGACCGGGAACAAGAACTGAGGTTAAAAGCCAGAAATTAATTTTCTTTTTCTTAGTAAATATCCAGGCTGTAAGAAGACCAGCTATAATAGCGCCGTGAATAGCTAAGCCGCCTTGCCATATTTTAAATATGTCTATTGGATGTCTTGAATAAAAGGGAAGTTCTAAAAAAATATGATAAAGACGAGCGCCAATAACTCCGTTAATAATACCCCAGAAAGCTAGGTCAATAATTGTATTTTTAGAAATGGAGTAATAAGTTGCTAATTTAAGGGAGGTTATGATGGCTGCTAATATGCCTATAACAATAAATAAGCCATACCAGTAAATATGAATAGGCCCGAATGATATTAAGATTGGATTGGGTTGGAAAGTATGTAGAAAATTAATCATATTGTTATATTAATATATTGTTATATTGTTGGATTTAAGTCAAATAAAAAAACCGGTCTCTAAGAAGAGTCCGGATTTGGAGATTTATATTTTTTTGCCGCGAGGAGAAGGGCAAAAGCAAGTCCTTCTGCTAGAAATGACCATGGTCCAGTCAGCCTGCTAAACCAGGCATCAATTTCCGTTCCCGAATTTCTTGTATCTATAATTTGGAAACAGTTTGCAAAGCTAGTAAGGATTGCGCAGGTTATAAAAATAAAACCGAATATATATATTTTTTTATTCATGGTGCCCCTCCCAGATTAATTAAAAATTGAATTTACAGCTTTCCTTGCTGAAATTACAATTATGGTCGCGCCAGATAATAAGGGGAATAAGCCCAGCCCCCAGCTTTTAGCAGGACCAGAGCCACCGATTTCAGCAAAGGTTTTAAATTCATCAATCCCAGAGTATAATAAAAAAATGGCTAATATTAAAATAAGGAAGGGTGTAAAAGAATATATTTTTTTCATTTTTTCCTCCGGATTTAAAGTATTTTTTATGAGCATTATTAAATTATTTATATCATATTATGTAAAATGTGTCAAGTTCTGTGGGTATGGGTTCAACAAGTAAGTGCAACATTTGTATAATAATGGGTGCAGGAAATTGAGACTGCCAAGATATTTAATTTGAAAACTAATTAAATAGCTGGGCGAATTCTTGAGCCTTACGGCACTCCGATTCTATCGGGGCTTATCTACCAGAATTGTGCCGGAGAGAGGACTTGAACCTCCACGCCTTGCGGCACATGGTCCTAAACCATGCGTGTCTACCAAATTTCACCACTCCGGCATTATTGTAAAAACTAGCGCGTTTGCCCAGCATATAAGCGGAGCAAATATTGGGGGTCTATCAATTCCGCCACTTGCCTAATTGCAAAATAAAAATGGGGCGGGGTAAATCTACTAATTTCACCACTCCAGCAAGTAATATTATTTTTGTCTAAATAAATGTTTTTGTCAACATTAATTCTATTATAACAAAATTTGTGGTATAATGAAAAAGTGTTAAGAATTAATTATAAAAAATTATGGTTACTAAAAAAACTACTAAAGATTCTGACGTAGAGGCTAATAAAAACATCGCGGTCATGTCTTATCTCTGGATCTTATGTCTAGTTCCTCTTTTAGGAAAAAAGGATTCAGAGTTTGCCCAGTTTCATGCTAAACAAGGACTTATTCTATTTGTAGCTAGCCTGTTCACCATTGTTCCTTTTTTTGGACAAATATTGATGTTAGTTTTGATTGTAATATCGGTTTTGGGATTAGTTAAAGCTTATAACGGAGAGAGGTGGGAGATTCCTTTTGTTTACGACTGGAGTAAGAAAATTAAATTATAATTAGACAACTAGCGAATAGACAGCTAGACAACTTGAAGTATATGTCTTTATATTTTTAGTTGTCTAGCTGTCTTAATAAATTATGCTTATCCACATTAAATTTTTTAATCAGCTAACCAACAAGGACGTGCCAATCGTGGGCGGCAAAAATGCTTCTTTGGGTGAGATGTATAAAAAGCTGTCAAAAAATGGCGTAAGAGTGCCTAATGGTTTTGCCACCACGGCAGAGGCTTATAATTATTTTTTAGAAAGTACGGGTGTAAAAAAAGAAATTAAAAGGATTTTAAGAGGTTTAAATACTCATAATATATCCGATTTAATGCGACGCGGAGCAGAAGTCCGCAGAACTATTTTAAGTGCTGAACTGCCAAATGATTTTAAAGAGGCGATTATTGAAGCTTATCAAAAGTTATCAAAGGAGTATGGGGTAGAGAATTTAGACGTAGCTGTACGTTCTTCAGCTACGGCCGAAGATTTGCCTGACGCATCTTTTGCCGGGCAACAGGAAACTTTCTTAAATATTAGAGGTGAGAAACAGTTGTTGATCGCTGTAAAAAAATGTATTACTTCCTTATTTACTAATCGGGCTATTTCGTACCGGTTTGATAAAGGCTTTGACCATTTTAAGATAGCCTTATCAGTAGGAGTACAAAAGATGGTTAGAGCTGATTTAGCGGCATCGGGCGTTATGTTTACTATTGATACTGAATCCGGTTTCTCAAATGTAGTTCTTATTAATTCCATTTATGGTCTTGGGGAGAATATTGTGCAGGGAAAAGTAAATCCAGATGAATTTTATGTCTTTAAGCCAACTGGAGCCATCATTTCTCGCTCCATTGGCCGCAAAAGCTTGAGGATGATTTATAGTGATAATCCCAAAGAGCCAACTAAGAACGAAAAAGTGAGCGCAAGCGACCAGCTCAAGCAGTCAATTACTGACGAACAGGTTAAAAAATTAGGCCAGTGGGGAATGATTATTGAGAAACATTATAAGCGGCCAATGGATATAGAATGGGCCCTGGATGGCGAAGATGGAAAACTGTATATAACCCAGGCTAGGCCGGAAACTGTCCAAAGCCTTAAAGATGTAAATGTATTAGAAAAATATAAACTGGAAAAGCGAGGAAAAGTAATCACTAAAGGGCAAAGTGTAGGTAGTAAAATTGGCGCCGGAGTGGCTATTAGAATAATGGATATAAGAGGCATTAAGAGATTTAGACCAGGACAAGTTTTGGTTACTGACATGACTGACCCGGACTGGGAACCGATTATGAAAATCGCAGCCGCTATTGTAACTGATAAAGGAGGGCGCACTTGTCATGCGGCAATAGTTTCCCGTGAATTAGGCATACCTTGCATCGTGGGCACTAATAACGCTAGTAAAAAAATTAAAGCAGGGCAGAAAATAACAATTAACTGCGCAGAAGGTGAAGTAGGCTACGTTTATGCCGGAGAGCTGCCTTATGAAATTAAAAAAACTAATATTAAAAATTTAGCTAAGCCAAAGACTAAGATTATGATAAATATTGGCGAGCCGGATTTAGCTTTTAGCACTTCTTTTATTCCTAATGATGGCGTAGGGCTGGCCCGATTGGAATTTATAATTAATAATTATATTAAAATACATCCCCTTGCTTTGATTAATTACAAAAAACACGAAAACACGAAAACACGAAAACACTGGGACACAAAAACACTGGGGCAGATTGATAAACTGACAGAAGGTTATAGTGATAAAAGTCAATTTTTTATAGATAAGTTAGCCCAAGGCATTGCTATGATTGCGGCGGCCTTTTATCCCAAAGATGTAATTTTAAGATTATCTGACTTTAAAACTAATGAGTATGCTAATTTAATTGGCGGTGCACAGTATGAACCAGTTGAATCAAATCCTATGCTGGGATGGCGAGGCGCAAGCAGATTTTATTCTAAGAAATTTTTACCTGCTTTTAAGTTAGAATGTAAGGCCATAAAAAAAGTGCGCCAAGATTTTGGTTTAACTAATTTAAAAATAATGATTCCTTTTTGCCGCACCCTTGAAGAAGCGCGCAAGGTAATTAAGATTTTATGGCAAAACGATTTAAAACGTGGTAAAGACGGGCTTGAATTATATTGCATGATTGAAATACCTTCTAATATTATTTTAGCCGATCAATTCGCCCCTATGTTTGATGGATTTTCTATCGGCTCCAATGATTTAACGCAACTCACCTTAGGAGTAGATCGGGACAGTTCTTTAGTTAGCCATGTTTATGACGAGAGAAATGAATCAGTTAAGTCTTTAATTAGATATGTTATAGAAGTTGCTCATCGCACTAAGACTAAGATCGGCATTTGTGGCCAGGCTCCTTCGGATTATCCTGATTTTGCTAAGTTTTTAGTGGAATGTAAAATTGACAGCATTTCTTTAATTCCTGATACGGTGATAAAGACAACGATGGCGATTAATAAGAAGGAGAAGAGTTTGAAAAAGAAATAATAAAATAATAAAATAATAAAATAAGAAAAAAGCCGATCTGTCGAATAGACCGGTTTTTTATTTAATCTGTGGCTAATTCTATTTAAGCTCAAAATTGCAATCAACCTTAATTTTATTCCAGGGAGTAAAGTCTTTGCGTATTGAGTGAAAATAACCGGCCGTGGCAACCATTGGGGCATTATCTGTAGTATACTTTAATTCTGGCATATAAAAATTGACATTACCTAAATCTTTTACCGCCTTTTCCATCTGCAGGCGCAGTTCTTTATTAGCCGCTACTCCGCCGGCTAGCATTATATTTTTTACTTTGTATTTTTTAGCCGCTTTAATGGTTTTGTGAATTAAGACATCAATCACGGCCTGCTGAAATTCGCAACAGTATTCTGGAATATGTTTTTTATAATTTTTATCTTTTTGCACTTCGTAGAGTATAGCAGTCTTAAGTCCAGAAAAGGAAAAGTCGAAGTCGTTAGAATTTAACATCGGCCTTGGCAAAGATATTTTGTTATTTGGAATTTGAGATTTGTTTGTAATTTGTAATTTGTAATCCCGCATCTTGGTGCGGGACAAGTTTGTAATTTGGGGATTCTTCTTTATGAATTTACTTGCATATTCAGATATGATAGGTCCGCCTGGATAACTTAGTCCCAGAATCTGCGCTGCTTTATCAAAAGCTTCGCCAGCCGCGTCATCGCGTGTTTCGCCAATTGTTTTATATTTACCATGGCCTTTCATTAGTGCTAATATAGTGTGCCCACCACTGACCGTCATTATCAAAGCCGGAAATTTTATTTTTGGATATTGAATATTGGATATTGGATATTGTTTGGAGTTTGGTGCTTGGTTATTGGAATTTACGCCAATGAAGTTGGCGTATATATGTCCTTCAATATGGTTAACAGCAATTAAGGGAATGTCCCAGACGTACGATAAAACTTTAGCGGTTTCAATGCCAGTAATGAGAGAGGTTATGAGACCGGGACCAACTGTGACAGCAATAGCGTTTATGCCGCCTCTCCCTTTTGTCATTCTGGAGGGAAGAGAGTAACGACGACCGATAGAATCTCGTTTTATTCCCGCAGTCTCAAGGGCTTCATTAACTACAGGCAAAATCTGGGTAACATGCTCTCGAGCAGCTACCTCGGGTACAACCCCGCCGTATTTTTTATGAATATCTATTTGCGATGAAATAATATTGGAAAGCACGGTAACCCTGCCGCGATTTCCATTAATTACCGCGGCTGCTGTTTCATCGCATGATGTCTCGATCCCTAGTATATGCATGTAATTAAATTATCATATTGCGCCCAATAAAACAACCTCGAAAAATCGAGGTTGTTTTATTACTTTACAAGCCTTTTATTTTAGAAATTATCACCAAGTAATTTTATATTCATGGCAGGTGTCTCCCCAGTGGGTGCACTTTACCTTTTTTACGCTGACATTTTCACTACCAGTTGTAAATTCTATTGCTCTAGTATAAATTCCAATATGTAAAAAGCAAAGTATGGGGTGAGTTTTAAAGTTAACTATTTTTAGAGCAGCTATTTTACTATTATCATCATAAGACACTATTTTAATTTCGCCTTCAGAAAAACGTTTACGCCAGACATCATTAAACCGATTAAAAGTATATTTAGGCGATATTAAATATCTTAATATACCTTTTTTTAAAGTACCCATCACCATTACTTCCTTTCCGGCTTTTATAATATCTTTATCATCCCAATTGAATAATTTTGCCGCCGCAAGAAGAGCAATAATAACCGCCTTTACAGAAATCCATTTAGTCGTATTTATTAGTTTCCAGTCCGGATAAGCAAAGCCGTGCTCTTTTAATTTATCTGTAATTTGTTTAATGCCCTCCTCACCCTCTTCGTCCTGAATATAGTTTAAAACAGATTTTATATCAAGAGCTATTTGCTTGATCTGCGGCATTTCTATACTTGCGATTTCTTTATCTAAGTTGAAATTTTTAATATCAAACATATGATAAGTATTAATAATTAAATTAGAAATTTTCTCTGATTATCTTTATTTTATCACAAAATTACTTTCTTGTCTTGTTTTAGCACATAAACTGTATAAGTTCACTCACATATTGGACGCCAAAGGCGGCCAATATGTATGAAAATAGGGTTTAAATATAAATATTGCAATGGATTCGGCAGGTTATATAATTATGGGATAAGACATTATCCAAATTATATGATTACTAA
>JBDRJA010000055.1:0-6615 GCA_043815345.1 Patescibacteria group bacterium
CTTTCGCCGGTAAGCATAGATTCGTCAACGCTGCTTACTCCCTCAACTACTACTCCGTCCAAGGGGATTTTTTCTCCCGGCCGCACTAATATCAAGTCCTTAACTTTAATCTTTTCTATTTCAACTTCAATTTCCTCGCCTTTTTTACTAATTACCCAGGCCTTTTTAACTCCTAGCTCCATTAATTTCTCCATTGCTTGCGAAGCGCGATTCTTAGTTTTTTCTTCCATAAATCTTCCTAACAAAATTAAAGAAGTAATAGTAGCCGCGCTCTCAAAATACAAATGCCCTCCTGTTACCATAGCCCAAAGAGAATAAAAGTAAGCCGCCAGCGTGCCAACAGATATTAAAGTATCCATATTAGTCCGCAATCTCCTTAATTCTAAAAAGGCATTTTTATGAAATTGCCAGCCAAAAATAAATACAACCAAAAAAGCTAAATTATGCTGCAGCCAATTAGTAAAACTTATACCTAAAAATTCTCCTGAAACTTCCCAATGCCAGAACATGCGTAAAAAAACCGGCAAGGTTAAAATTATGGAAAGTATTACCTTATATTTTAATAGTTTTTCTTTTTTTCCATGTTCGTGCCCCTGCTCTTTATCTTGCCTGTTTTCATCTTCAACATCATAGCCGTTAGCCCTGATAATTTTAATTATTTCCTTATTCTTAACTTCATCCTCATTATATTCAATAATTGCTTTTTTAGTGGCAAAGTTAACTTCCGCCAACTTTATGCCCGGCTTCTTTTCTAAAGCGCGGTTAATATTTAAAGCGCATGACGCACAGGTCATACCTTTTATTTTTAGTATTTCTTGTTTCATAGATTTAATTATTTGTTCAAATCTTTCTTTTTTTCTTCAAACTCCTTTTTGCCAATTTCACCTTTAGCATAACGTTCCTTTAAAATATCAAAAGCTCTTTCGGGACTACTTTCTTGTTTCTGATTTTTGGTTAGATGCCATACTAAATAGATAGCCCCACCAATTATAAATAGCCAAAAGAAACCCATAATAATTATCCCTCCAATTCCCCAATTCATACTAGAAAACATATGATGACCGAAATAATCATTTTCGGTATGAGCATAAGTAATTGAAGTAAAAATATTTAATAACATAATTTTAATTCAATAATTAATTTGATCTGCTCCCACAACCGCAAGTAACCTGCCCGCAGTTGCCTTCGCAAGAACCACTACCGCTACAGGTCCCTTGTGGCAAATTAATTGACTCCTCTTCTTGCCTTTTTTGTTCAGGGCTAATTTCACCTTTGCTAACTACGAATTTTCCCCAAACCATTCTCATCCAGCAGGAAAATTTAATTTCTCCAGCATTCTTAGGCGGGGTAAATTCAATAATATTTTCGCCATACTCTAAATCTTTTTTAATGCCTAAAGACTCAATCAAAATTGAATTTGTACAGCCCGACATCTGTTTTACATTAATAATCCAGCGAACTGGGATATCCTTTTTAATGAATAAAACATTTGGTGAATAACCGCGATAAGTTAAATCCATATTAACAATCTGAAATTCTTCTGCATCACCAGTGACCAAGTATTCAGTTTGGCTAGCTGCTCCGCTAGGAATAAATCCTCTTATGCCATAACCAAAATTACTTAAACCACGGTTGATCATGATTAGGCCTAGCACGGCTACTACTATCGCTGAAATTTTCATTACTTTACCAATGTACTTTTGCGAAAGCGTAGAAATAAAGGCGCCGAAACCGAACATCAAGGGAATAGTGCCTAAAGCATAAACCGCCATGCTTAAAGCGCCTCGGCTAAAACTACCGGTCCCTAAAGCGTAAAGCTGCATAGCCTGCAAAGGACCGCAAGGCATAAAGCCGTTTAATAACCCGATTACTAAAGGCTCTTTTGGTTTTTTATTATGGCGCTCGCTATATAAAAAACGGGCAATAAACTGGGGCATGCGAAAATTAAACTTTTCCAGCCACTTAAATTTAGTAAAAAGTGATACGGCCATTATCAGCATAAATATGCCGGCCAGCAGCATGACCGCTCCGCTAAAATTTGGATTTATGCCGAAAAATGAGCCGATGCCACCCAAAATACCGCCAACTACCGTATAGGAAATAAACCTCCCCACATTATATTGAATGTGCATTTTGGAAAAACCAATAGCTTTCTCCTTGTTCTTGGCGACAGCTCTTGCTGAATAAGTAACTACTAGCCCGCCGCACATGCCAACGCAATGAAAGCTTGCTAAAATTCCAATAAATAAAATTAACCAATAACTAAGATTAGATTCATTGAGTCGTGATAAAACTTCAAAACCGTTAAAATTCTGGACAAAAAAATAACCGATAATTATCCCAATAATTACTAATGGCAATAAAAATCCTTTAATAAATTGAAAAACATTATTAGTCTTTAATTTAGTTTTATCTTTCTTCTCCTTCTCCTCTACTGCCCCCTTCTCAGGCAATTCTTCTACAGAGGTATCTATCTGATAATTTAAAGATTCAATCTTTCTTTTTATTTTGGAAAAGGAAATTTTTTGGTCATCAAAGTTTACTACACAGTCATTGTTTTGATAATCAACCTCAATATCCTTAACACCCTCTAAAACATCAACTTCGGTTTCAATTAAAATTTTACAGCTTTTACAATGAATACCCTCTATTTTAAAACTAATTTTTTTCATATTTATATTCGCATGCCCGCCCGCGGACGCGAGAACGCGGTCAGGGAGCGCAATTTGCTTGCCCGCCGAATTAGAGGGTAGTCTACGCGTTAATAGCTACATTCAGATGAGCGCAATTTGTAACAAGCGCGTTATTAACGTTTAGTTTAAACTTTCAATCATTGACTCTATCTGGCTATAAGGAACCGCTCCGCCTAAAGCCTGGCCATTTAAAAAACTTCCTGGAGTTCCTGTTACCCCCAGTGATTTCCCCTCATTAAAATCATCATTAACTTTGTTTGCATATTTACTGGAAGAAAGGCATTCTTCAAACTTCTTAATGTCTAATTTTAATTCTTTAGCAGCGGTAGATAAATATGAAGTATTAATGCTTCCTTGGTTGGCAAAAAGCAGATCGTTATATTCCCAAAACTTACCCTGATCATTAGCGCACTCACTAGCCTCTCCCGCCTTTCTTGCGTAAGGATGAATTGAATCTAGAGGAAAATGTTTATAAACCCAGCGCACTTCATTGGGGTAATTAGCCATTGCTTGCTTCATAGTATTATGGAATTTTGTGCAAAAAGAACATTGAAAATCAGAATATTCCACAATAGTAATGGGAGCGTCCTTATTGCCCCTAATATGATCGCTATCAGACACTTTAATTTCTGCCGGTTTGCTTGGGGATGGTGATGGTGTGGGAGAAATTGGTTTATTATCTTTAACTTCGTTAGCTACTTGATCTGAATTTTTTTCTCCAGCCGCAACTGAACTAATATCTTCTTTTTGAAAATAGGCCATGCTCATCACTGCAAAACCGATTAAAGAAACTATAGCTATGCCGCTAGCTAATCCTAAAATAAAATTTGTTTTTTCTTTGTTCATAAGTATTATTAAATTATTAATTAAATTATTCAACTTTGGGTGAGCTGCATGATGCAGCCCCAATATCAATATCGCAAGATGCATTATCTAAATTATCAATTTCAGTATTACCTCTTCGGCATTGAGGGCAGGCTTCCTGGCCCTGAGCAACTAAATCATCGCAAGCGCAAGTGCCAGCCTTGTAATTATTCCATTGGTTAGCCTCCATATAGCACATAGCACAAGGGGGGTTAATACAACATTTGTATTCGCCTGCCTTTACTGCTTTAGCAATGGCGTAATTCCTATTTTTAATAATTTCCTCATACATCTCATCCGAATTTAATTCCTCAAATGAAGTAGCTTGCCAATTTATAATATAATAACCTACCGTAGCACTAAATACAAATATGAAAATTGCGCCGATAATTTTTTTCATAAGACCTTTTGCAAAATAATATTTCTTAACGAAATTTTTAGATTTTGTGGAAATTTTTTTGGAAAAATTTACCAAAGTATGGAAATTGCAGTAGAAAAAATTATTTTGCAAGCGGTCTGTATTATTAAAAAAGGTTAACTACTTGTTCTAAATCTGACTGCCTAATAACCACATTACCATTTTCAACTTCCAGATTAGGATTAATTGGACCTGGATTACAGCCACCTTTTTCTGTGGCAATTTTTTCTAAGGGATATTTATTTCCACAAGTATTGCAAACCATAAAGTTACCCTCTTGGCGGAAACCCATTCTAGCATCAAAACAAACCTGACAAGCATTGGCAGCAGCGCGGTATTTCCCCAAGCTATCTTTAACAACAAAAAAGTATGCTTTTTTTCCGTCCGGCAAAGTAGTATTATAATACTTTACTAAATTATTCTCAAATTTTGAGCTGTCAAGTAGAATTTCATCATTATTAATAACAACTTTTTCGCCTTTATTGCCTGTAAACTCTATCGGCGGGGCAAATTGATTGTCAGTATTCTTCGAAACTGAGGTGGACTGTTCTTTATTAACTGACAATTGGCCCTGGCTTGTATCACCATTATCAACACAACCTGCTAATAATAGTAATAATATAAATAACATTATATATTTAAAATTCATATTATATTGTAACAGTGAATAACAATTAGTAAAATAACTAAAATTCATATTCTATTTACTAATTACTAATTACTTCACGGTAACATCAATAAAAGTTATAGATAAATTGAATATTATTAAAAGAATCAAAGGTGTAAGCTCCATTTTTATTTATTAGATAATTTAGAAACTTTTAGAATTTCTTCAATCATCTCTTGCTTTAATTTTTCGTTTTTAGCCGCCATAGCATTTTTAAAGCAGGTATTAAGATGAGTTTCCATAAGCATTTGGTGGGCTGATTTTAATAAACCAATAGCGGCTAAATTCTGCTGCATAATATTAATGCAATATTCCTTCTCCTCAATCATGTTGATAATTTTAGACATTAAACTTTGCGTCTTTTTAAAATTTATTAAAGTCTTTTCTTTTTTAATAGTCATAGCTATAAATTTAATTATTAACTTGTCCACACCCATACCATAGGTACAGGTATATTAATATTCTACCCTTCTCCTAAATACTTGTCAAGTAAAGAGCAGCCCAAAAAATTTCCTAGCGTCTCATTTTATTTTATTAAACTATTTTACACAACATAAATCTTTCACAAACTCTTTCTACTTTTTTAATAACCAATCGTCAGTCGAAAATCGTCAATCCCCCAGTGCCTCTTCCACTGCCTTCACCAACCCATCGTAAGGTATATAATCATACAACTGTTCTTTCCACTTCGGATCATTAATATTCACTAGCGGATCAACGCCCCGACCTTCTATTAGCTCGTTATCATCGCGAAGAGTAACACTATGCACTAGTAACAATGAATATTTTTCATTAGGATCAAGAGTATTTTCTAAAGGAAAAGTATTTTCTACTGTTCCCCAGCCTTTAGTGGGTGTTCCTACTACTATTCCCACGTTATACTTTTTTAAAGTAGCGGCCATAATTTCGGCCGAGGATTGTGTCTGACCATTAATTAAAATTACAACTTTTTTATACCTAACTAAACTGGGCATCCAACCCACCCTGGTTTTAAAAGCTTCTTTTTCGCCTTGATGATAAAATTCATAAGCGTATTGGTCCGGACCAATAAAAGGGCCTAGAAAATACTGCATTAAATCAATCGCCCCGCCCAAATTATCTCTCAAATCCAAGATTAAGGTATCCAACACTTCGCCATGATCAACTTCAGCCGTAGCATTTTGAAACTCATCATAAGTTGTCGGCGACATTTTTTTAAGATGAATATATAAAATGTCCGGACTAATTAATTTATAAGTTGTGGTTGACTCAACTCCTTCTATATCATAGTATTCCCCTTTATTCTCATCTGAAAAAGTTTCAGTTTCTTGTTCTATTTTTTCTTTTTTATTGTCAGCTTCTGTTTTTGCTTCTTTGCTTTGAACCTGATCTTTAATGATATCATTAAGCTCCTGGCTTTCCTCTTGATATGCCTCCTCCACTTCTTCTAGCAATGATCCTTGAGCAACTTCTAATTCATTATAATAATCAATACCCTTATCAATATTAGCTGCGGTGTCTCTTGAATTTTCTTCCTCCTTAGAAATGTAAAGCCCACTGCGGCCAACCGGCTGTAAATTATACATGACATCCTTGGCCAAATCTATGGTGAACGCTTTTTTATTTTTCTCCTCTATATCTTTTATTGTCCTTATAAGTAACTCTTCTAATCCTTTTCTGTCATTTATGTTAAACGTTTGCGGTGCTCCTGCTATTTTTTCTATTCCCGTTTTATAAAAAGCAACTAACTTTTCATCAGCAATAGTTTCCCAATAATTAGTTTTAATTTTATCAAATACTTCAAGTAAAAATTCTGTATAGATATCTTTTTTAACTTCCTCAACATTAGCATTAATTATATTTTGCTTCTCTTCTTCTTTTATTAGATTTGTTTTTACTACCACGAAAATAACTCCGACCATAGCTAAAAGAATAATCATTTGCAAAATAACATATGATTTCTTTTGCCTTATTTTTTTTCTAATAATCTTTTT
>JBDRJA010000056.1:0-11321 GCA_043815345.1 Patescibacteria group bacterium
GTAGAATAGTTAGTTTAATTGTAAAATTAGGTTAAATTTAATTAATTTTGTAAATCATCTTACAATTATGACTAATTAATAGCTAACTTTACTAAGGATATGCAATTTTCACCAACTAAAAATAACCATTAAACCGAAAAATAAAAAACAGGTTAAATTACCTGGCTTTCCCTAATTTAACTCTTTTTGTTTAGTAATATAATAGTAAACTTTCCTCCCTGTTTTGTCAAGTCCTGTTCTCTAATGATTTCAAAATTATCAGATTGTTCTAATTGCTGTACAAATTCATCAATCGTTTCCCGGGCTTTTACAGGATGTTGTTTTTCTCTCCCTTTTAGTATTAATTCAATTTTTAATTTATTGCCTTTTTCTAAGAATTTTTTTGCTTGATTTAAACGAAAATCAAAGTCGTGTCTGCTTATGCGCACTGACAGTCTAATGCCCTTAGTCTCTACTTTTTTCTGTTGCTGCCTTTGTTTGTGGGCTTTTTTTTCTTTGTCGTATTTAAATTGGCCCAAATCTATAATTTTAACTACTGGCGGACGAGCTGTTGGATTAACTTCAACTAAATCCATGTTCGCTTCTTTTGCCATTTCAATAGCTTTTCGGGTTGGAATAACTCCTACGTTTTCCCCAAGTGCATCAATTAGAAAAACTTCCGGAGTTCTAATTTGTTCATTAGACCGAAATAATTTCTTTAGCTTTGGTTTTGCTTTGCGCCATTTTCTACGCATAAAGGTAAAATAAGTTAAAAGAGGCTGCAATAGGTTGCAAAAAGTTTGGGATTATATTTATATTTTTTGTAACCTCTTCTAACTTATTGTAACTTCTTTGAACTTCTTTTACTGAGCGGATGAGCGCCTCGTTTCGTTCATGCTTGACGGCATTCACTTTGAGAATGTTACAATAACTATGAGCGGGTGAGCGGAATCGGACCGCCGTTTCATGCTTGGCAAGCACGTGTAATAACCACTATACGACACCCGCTGAGGATTGTCGATTTTAGATTCGCGATTTGCGATTTTTTACAGTATTCTTTCCATCGATAATCGAAAACCAGAAATCTGTAATAATAATGTGCCCAGGGGGAGAATCGAACTCCCACTCCGTTTAAAAGGAATTGGATTTTAAGTCCAACGCGTCTACCAATTCCGCCACCTGGGCTTAGATAATTTTAGATTTCAGATTTTCGATTGACAATTGGAATTATACGAAATCGCAAATCTGCAATCGAAAATTGGCGAAGGTGGAGATGGCGGGAATTGAACCCGCGTCTAATAAGTTCAGAGTAAATATATTTACAAAAATAGTCTAATTTTAAAATTTGTTGCAAGCGTATAAATTAGACAAAATCGCCAGCAACTAAGCTTCCTTAGATTTCAAAATATGGGCGAAAACAATCCATAAATCTATCTCCATGAATGACACCTGTTACCCGCTATGGAGACTTGCGGAACAGATGGTTGCGGCTTTATTAAGCGGCAACAGGAACAAAAGTTGGCATACTAAAAGTAGCCTTTACTTTTGCTAGTACGTTTTTTGCACTTATTTTAATTCAGTGTGATTAACGTGGCAACTGAAATACACGTCCTGAATATTTACCTAAAATCTTATTATCGATGCCTAGCATCCCCTTATGTCAAAATTCCAAATTCCAATAACTAATAATCAAACAAATTTAAATATTCAAAAATTAATAACCAAACAGTTTGGTTATTGAAATTTGGTTATTGGATATTGATTATTTTTTTTGTAAAAGTTCTTATTTTCCTTTCTGTTTCTCTTTTTTTTATCTTTTCTCTCTTATCGAACTTCCTCTTTCCCCTGCCAACTCCGAATTCTAGCTTTATTAAACTACGTTTAGTATATATTTTCAAGGGCACTAGTGTCAAGCCTTGCTCCTGTTTTTTGCCTATTAAATGCTTTATTTCATTTTTTTTGAGCAGTAGCTTCCTTGGTCTAGTTGGGTCATATTTTTTTATGGTTCCAGCATGTTTGTAAAGTGAAACATGGGCATTAATTAAATATAGTTCAGGAAGAGCATTTTTTTTAGCTTTTTTTATAGTCACATAGCTCCCTTTTAGGCTAATATGGCCGGTTTTAACTGATTTTACTTCATGCCCAAGTAAAACTATCCCCGCTTCATATTTGCTTTTTATCTCATAGTCAAAATTTGCTCGTTTATTAAAAGCTAGAGTTGGCATATTGTTTAAGTTAAAAATAATTCTTTAATTTTCTATGTTCCATTCTCTTAGCTTATTTATCACTTTTCCATTGGTTAGGGTATTTTGCAGGTACATTCTATAGCCTTGTTCATTTATTCGTTTTTCAACTTTTTCATCACCTTTGTATTGTTTAATTAGCTCTTCAATTTTTTTATTAATTTCATCTTCTTCAACTTTAATTTTTTCTTCTAAAGCGATTTCTCTTATCATTAATGCTCTTTTGACTCGTTTAATTGCATCCGGCAATAGATCAAGCATTAGTTGGTCGCGAGTTTTTTTCAGGCTGGTTAAATAATCATCAAATTTTCCACCCTGGCTGGTTATCGTGTGCTCCAGTTCGTCTAGCATGCCCATAGATTCATGCTCAATTAATATCTCCGGGAGGTCGCTAAATTTAGTATTAGCCATTATTTTGTCAAGCATTTTAATCTCGGTTTTCTGGTCAGCTGCCAGTTTTTTTTCCATTTCAATATTTTTCCTGATATTATCTTTAAGTTCATCTAAATTTTTTACTCCCAAGCTTTTGGCAAATTCGTCATTTAGTTCAGGCAGAATTCTTTGATAAACTTCTTTAATACTTACTTTAAAATCAACAAGTTTCCCGGCTAAATTTTTTTGGTGGTGATCTTCGGGGTAAGGCAAATTAAATTCACTTACCCCCGCCTTTTTTGCCCCAATTAATTTTTCACTAAAACCAGGAACGAAATATTCTTTTCCAATTATTATTTCCGTGTCTTTACTCTGTCCACCTTCAATCGGCACCTTATCTAAAAATATTTCTATGTTTACAATAACTTTATCTCCATTTTTTATTTCTCTATTAACATTTGTTTCTTTGGCTCTTGTTTCTTGCAAATATTCTAGGGTTTTATTTATTTCCTCATCTTTCATTTCCATTTTTTCCGGCTTTATCTTAGCGTCTTTATAGTTGCCTAATATTATTTTAGGCAGTATGGCTAAAACTATTTTATACTCCATTGGATTATCAGGAGCAATTTTAGTAATATTAATTTGCGGCTGGCCAACTGGCTGCTCTTTAATATTATTCTCTATAACCTCATCAAGCGTTTTGTTAATTGCGATCCGGGCCGCTTCTTCCAGGATCGTCATATCACCGATTTTTTGCTTTAGAATTTCATAAGGAACCTTGCCCGGCCTAAAACCCTCAATTTTAACTTCTTGAGAAACTTTTTTTACTCCCTTTTCAATATATGGCTTAAACTCATCAAGGGATAATTCAACCGTTAATTCAATTTGTGATTTTTCTAAATCTTTTTTTTCTACTCTCATAAAATTTTATATTATATTTTTTCTAATTTTTAATAAATAACCAATATATTTAGTAATTATATGTAAAATAAATCCAACTAAGATTGATAGAATAATAAATCCCCATGAAAACTTGATGTAAATACTCATAAAAATCAATGCGCCTACTACCCAATCAACTTGGTCAAAGAAGATCCATGGTTTCCCAGAATCCATTCTCAATCTTCTTTTAATAAAACTTTTTACTAAGTCTCCGAATAAAGCGCCAAAACCTAAAATAAATCCAAACAAGAAAATATTAATTTCAGAATAATTAATAATACTGTAACTTGCCATTTGCGGATATACTAATTTTTGTATATAAATTATGATAATGGAAGTTAAGATACCGAAGAAGAACCCCCGGTAAGTTTTATTTTTGCCAAAAAAATCTTGTTCACTGAGCTTAAAACCAAAATCAACCGGGCAGTCTAGAAATTTTACTTTTTTTGCCAGTACAGGCGCCATATTTGCTAACCCTGCCGGGAGTAAAAACCAAATAATTTTAATTATTTCTGCAACCATTTTATTTTTTGTTTGATGAGTAATTCACGAAGGTCAGTGATGGCCAGGCTAAAAAGAAGATGAAAATCAATTTTTTCATTATCCTTGTAATATATATCTGGATTTTTATTAGATATCAGATTATTAAATAGATTATCGTCAATATTATTTATGGAAACATAGGTGCCTATTTCTTTAAAATGATGGGCATCGCTACCAGCCGCCAAAAATTTTATTTTTTTTGGATATTCTTTTTTTGGTAATTTTTTTGTTTTTTCTACCTTTTTAATTTTATTTGTAAAAAGTTTATTTAAAAATGGTTTTTTTAATAAATTGTTTAAATTATCAAAAGATGAATTTGTTATTTCAACAGATCCTAAATTATCAATTGCGTTTTTGTAAATTTCATAACCTAGCTTTTTAATAATTGAAGTAGTTCCGATAGTGTAAGGGTGGGTAATATAAGCGGCTAAACAACTATTCGAGATAAGATTAAGTATATTATTAAAGGTTAAATTATATGGTTGAAGTTGATTAAATCCGTATAAATTTTGATTTTCTGAAAATATAATAATATCTATACCCTCCTTAGTTAAGTATTCCATACCCGGCAAAAGATAAGAATTTGCAGGCTTTGTTTCTTTCATTAATTGGTAAGCTCTTTTCGGATTTTTGTAAACATGCTCGGTAACTATAACCACATTGATATTATTTTTTTGAAAAATTTCCCACCATTTTTGGCATTTTCTTATTGCCTTTTTTTCATTTTTGGGCAGATTAGGGTGGAAATGATAATCAACATTTAACTTCATTGTGCTTTTTGCTTAAGTATTCTTTTAAAATAAATTAAAACATCCATCGATAATAAAATGGAAATTATAACTGATGATAAATTAAAATAATTTTTATTAAAAAGAAAATAAATTAAAAATATAAAGTAAGAAATATCTGCGTAAAACGCCGGCCAAAAACCAGCCATAGCTTTAAAAAACCAATCTGATTTAAAAATAAAACTATTTTTTATTGATCTAAATAACCTAGATAAAAGCATTAGATAAACATAAATTATTCCAATTGATCCGTTTAATAATCCGGCATAAACCAATCCGATAATAAATATTGAAAAATTCAGATTGTCGCAAAACATATCTTTAAATTTACCTTTATCAGTCCCTGCTCCCTGGTACCTAGCTAAACCCCCGTCCAGCATGTCAAAAATAAAAGTTAAAAATAGAAAAATAAGAGAGGCGAGAATATTGATTTTAAGGAACAAGGCGAATAATACCATCATGGCCACACCGGAAAAACTAAGCATATCAGGAGTAAGGTGCAGTACTGAAAAAAGTTTAAATAAAGGGCGAAAAAAATTATCACGCCTTTCAGCAAATTTATAATAATATTTTACTTCAAAGCTAGATTCAGTTTTCATAATAAATATAATGCGAATGCTACAAATTATACGCCTGCCTGTCGGCAGACAGGCAAATACTGCAAATATAATTATGCGAATTAAAAATTTGCGTATGTTTGTGGATTTACATTATAATAACAATCCAACTATCAGTAATGCGACAATGTTCAGTATCTTAATCATCGGGTTAATTGCCGGTCCGGCTGTATCTTTATAGGGATCGCCAACCGTATCTCCGGTAACAGCGGCCTTATGAGCTTCTGAACCTTTACCGCCAAAATTTCCATCTTCAATATATTTTTTAGCATTGTCCCAAGCTCCGCCGCCGGAGGTCATGGAAATTGCTAAAAAAATACCGGTAATAATTGAACCGACTAGAAGGCCGCCTAAAGCTTCAGGCCCTAAAATAAAGCCTACTAAAATAGGAGCGGCTACCGGGATTAAGGCCGGAAATATCATTTCAGAAATAGCGGCTTTAGTAACAATATCTACAGTGCGACCATAATCAGGTTTTTCTTTGTAGTCCATAATGCCAGGCTTTTCCTTGAATTGGTTTCGTACATCTTCAACAACCGCGCCGGCTGCCCGTCCAACAGCTTGCATAGCTTGAGCTCCGAAATAAAAAGGCAGTAAGCCGCCAAGGAAAAGACCGGCTAAAACTTTAGGGTCATTTATCATAAATTCAATTGAATCGCCAAGGCTATGAGTATAATCAGCAAATAATACCAAGGCGGCTAAAGCGGCCGAACCAATAGCATAGCCCTTAGTTACGGCTTTAGTGGTATTGCCGACAGCGTCTAAAGGATCAGTAGTATTTCTAACATCCTCTCCTAGTTCAGCCATTTCAGCAATCCCGCCAGCATTATCAGTAATCGGCCCATAAGCGTCCATAGTGACGATAATGCCGGCCATAGAAAGCATGGCCATAGCGGCAATAGCTACTCCATAAAGGCCGGCCAAACTAAAAGCGCCTAAAATAGCGGCTACAATTATAATAATCGGCCAAGCAGTAGATTTCATAGATATAGCCAGGCCGGCAATGATATTTGTGCCATGCCCTGTTTTTGAAGCTTCGGCAATTTTTTTAACAGGACTATATTTTGTTGAAGTGTAATATTCAGTAATGATTACTAAGGCGGCGGTAACCGCTAAGCCGATTAATGCGGCTAGGTATATATTCATAACGCTGAATTGCCCATTATCTCCCATGAATTTAGCAGTAATTGGATAAAAGGCAATTGCGGCTAAAACTCCTGAAGCAATTAGACCTTTATACAAAGCAGACATAATGTTTTTATTTTTTCCCAACTTTATAAAAAAAGTACCGATTATGGAAGCGACAATAGCGACAGCGCCTAAAGCTAAAGGATAAATTATTACGTTTTCAAAATTAGGGAAAAGCAGGCTTCCTAAAATCATAGCGGCAATAGTAGTAACCGCGTAAGTTTCAAAAAGATCAGCCGCCATACCGGCGCAGTCACCGACATTATCACCAACATTATCTGCAATTGTGGCCGGGTTTCTAGGATCGTCTTCAGGAATACCTGATTCAACTTTACCGACTAGGTCTGCTCCCACATCAGCGGCTTTAGTATAAATTCCTCCGCCTAGACGGGCAAAAATTGAGATTAAAGATCCGCCAAAACCAAAGCCAATTAGAGCATGCAAATCTTTTGTTATATAATAAAATCCAGCCGTGCCTAATAAGGCTAACCCAACAACTAGCATGCCGGTAATACTCCCGCCCCGTACAGCTACTGATAAAGCTTTAGCCAGGCCTCCGCGGGCCGCTTCAGTAGTTCGGACATTAGCGCGGACGCTAACGTACATGCCAATATAGCCGGTTAAGGCAGATAAAAAAGCGCCAATTAAAAAAGCAATTGCCGTTGACCAGCCTAAATTAGGGACAAAGCCGATAATTAAAAATATAACTATGGCAACAATGGCAACTGTCCTGTATTGCCTGTTTAAAAATGCTCTTGCTCCGGCCTGAATGGCCTTGGCGATTTCCTGCATTTTTTCATTGCCGCTTGGGAGCTTGAGCACTAGGCGAGCCGCTATAAAGCCGTAAATAATAGCTAAAGCGGTGCTGCTGAAAATTAAAATTGTTGTTAAAGACATAGATTTTTGTCATAAGACATGTCTGCCTGCCGCAGGCATGAAACATGAAACATAAAGCATGTATAATATTTATTATTGTTTTAAAAACAAATCTTATAGTTATTAATTTTTTCCATCTTTCTTCTCTTTTTTTTCTTTCTTTTCGGCTTTTTTTACTTCTTTCTTCTTGTCTATCATTTCTTTTTTCTCTTCGGTTTTTTCATCTTTACTTTTATTATCTTTTTTCTTTTCATCTTTTTCATCTTTCTTTTTGCCATCCATTCTTTTATCTTCAATTTTTTTCTTTGTCTTAGCTTCTTCTTTTTTCTTATTATCATCTTTTACTTTGTCTCCACCTGTGTTTTCTTGTTTCACTGTTTTCGTGTTTTCTTTTTCAACGCTGTCTTTCTTCTCTTCGTCTTTTTTTATTTCTTCCTTTTTCTCTCCTACAATATCAATTCTCCAGCCGGTTAAGCGAGCGGCTAGTCTGGCGTTTTGTCCGCTTTTTCCTATGGCTAAAGATAATTGGTCAGCCAATACTTTTACCGTTGCTTTTCTCTCTTTTTCATTTAATTCTATGTTTAAAATTTTTGCCGGTGATAAAGCGTTAGCAATAAATTTTATTGGACTTTCATCATATAAAATAATATCAACTTTTTCTCCTCCGAGTTCACTAATAATTGTTTGGATGCGGGCGCCGCGCTGGCCAACGCAGGAGCCGATCGGATCTACGTTTTCCGTTTCTGTATAAACGGCTACCTTGGAGCGTGAACCGGCTTCTCTGGCAACGGCTTTTAATTCAACTAAGCCGTTGGAAATTTCCGGTATTTCTAAATAAAATATTTTTTTTAATATTTCATCCGAAGTTCTAGATAAAACAACTTCTGCTCCTTTTGAGCCAAGGCGCACCTCTTTAATATAAACTTTAATTCTTTCTCCTGGATTATATCTTTCTCCTGGAATCTGCTCTTCAGACGCTAAGTAGCCGACAGTTTTTCCAATATCTACAAGAACAGCTCGGCTTTCATGGCGCTGGATAACTCCGCTAATAACTTCTTTTTCTTTTTCTTTAAATTCATTAAATATCATTTCTCTTTCAGCCTCCCTAAGGCGCTGAATAATTACCTGCTTTGCGGTTTGGGCCGCCATTCTGCCGTAAGACTCAGGCACTTCTAATTTAGTTTTTATTTCATCACCTATCTTAGCTGTTTTTTTAATTAGTTTAGCGTCGCTCAACTGAATTTCAGTTTTAGGGTTAAATTTTCTTTCTTCTTCATCACTTTCAGCTTTAGCAGCCTCCTTAAACTTTCCCCCCTCTTTTATGGTTTTTTCTTCACCCTTTTCATCTTTCGTTTGTGTTTTTGTATTTTTGTGTTTTATTGTTTTATTGTCCGTTTCCACATCCTCCTTATCTTCTTTTTTTTCTTCAACCTTTCCACTATCATCAGAATCTTCATCATCTTCATCTTCTTCCTCTGGCAAATCTTCAACTACTGTTTTTATATCAAAAATTTTAGAGTTGCTTGTTTCCGGATCAAACTCTACTTTAATATTTTGATTTTTTTGGCCAAAATCTTTTCTGTAAGCCGCTCCTAAAGCCTGTTCAATAGTGGCGATAACAGATTCAAAGCTTAAGCCTTTTTCTTCGCAAATATTTTTTATTGCATTTGATAAATCTGACATATATTGAGAGATGCTAATCCGCTAATACCTGCCTGTCGGCAGACAGGAATGCGGATGTTGCGAATCACGAATATAAATTCGCGTATTCGTAATTCGCAACATTCGCATTCCATTCGCATTATTAGCATCATTATTATAAGAAAAAAGCTAATTGTTATATTAAACAACTAGCCTTTAATAGAATAGTAGCATAATTATATACTGTTGTAAAGGAGTTTGACAAAATAATTATTTTTTGCTACAATAGAAACAAGATAATTAACATAATTGTTAACTTTATGGAAACTAATATTTTAACTAAGTTGAGCCGTGATTTACAAATTACGCCTGAATTTATTATTAGGGAATATTGGGAAATGACTCTATTAAATGAATTAGTAAAATCCTGTATTGGATCTAATCTCATTTTTAAAGGAGGCACGGCTTTGCGCCTAGGATACGGCTCGCCACGCTTTTCGGAAGATTTAGATTTTGATTTAAATAAATCAATATCACTTAGTGATTTTACCCAAACAGTGGAAAAAATTATAAATAAATTCTCTGAAATATCACTTAAAGATCTGGCAGAAAAATATAATACTTTTATTGCTCAAATTAGAGTTAAAGAAGAAAATTTACCTAAATCTTTTTCTATAAAAATAGAAATCTCAAAACGATATATAAGAGAAAAAAAATATTACGAGCCAAAACTATTAATCTCTCCTATTAATTCAGCGCAAATATTAATAAATGCGGCCAGAATAGAAGAAATTAAAAAAGAGAAATTACAAGCTGTAAAGACGAGAAAACAAACGCGGGATTTATTTGATTTATGGTATATTTCTCAATTGGAGAAAACTATCTGGCAATGCCCTAAACATTCTTTTAACCTGATTGAATTAAAAAAAGAACTAAATAAATTTTTACCTAAAAATTATCAAAAAGTAATTGAAGAATTGGTTTATGAAAAGTGAAGAACTTATTAAACAATTAAATAAATATAATAAGGCTTATTATACGATAGCGGATATTGAATTAATAACTGGACAGCTAAATCCAGTAGTTCGAGTTTTACTTAATCGTATGGCAAAAAATAATAAATTAATCCGCTTGCAAAAAAATATTTATATAACTAAAGAAAAATTAATAAACTACGAATTAATTGCCCAACAGATTGATTCAAACTGCTATACTTCTTTTGAAACAATTTTGTCTCAAGCCGGAATATTAAGCCAGGTTCCTTATGCAATAACTTTAGCATCTACCAAAAGATCAAAGAAGATTACTTTAGGCAATCAGGAGATTAGCTATAGAAAAATAAAAAAATCATTAGCTTTTGGCTATTATTTAGAAAATAATGTAAAAACAGCTTATCCGGAGAAAGCTCTTTTAGATACCCTATATTTAGTAAGTCGGGGTAAATTAAGCTTATCATTAAATGAATTAGATTTCTCAAGTGTTAATCGTAAGAGACTAAAAAATTACATTAATAAATACCCTAAAAATATACGAGAAATGTGTAAAAAGTTAAAGTTATTATAAAATTCAATATTTTTTGATTAATTTTACCCTATGTGATATATATTATATCAAAGTTGATCTTTTATTAATTTATTCTTTGCCTTACAAAATTCACCAAAATAGTAGCCATTGAATTTAAAAAATGGGCAAGGGTTTTATAACCGTAACTAAAACCAAAAGGAGGATAGCATGGCAAAAAGAGGAAGAAGCAAATCTGTTAAACGTATAACCACTATTATTCTACTCATTTCTGCGGTATTGGTAGTAGGCGGAATGCAGCCTATGTTTTTCGGGGCTCGTCGATATTTCGGGATTAACCCTTTAACCTTTTTGCTCCCCATTGCCTTCGTGTTTTTAGTATGCACATTCCTTCATGTTCAGCAGAATTGGTCTCTTTTTTTGGCCTGGTTTAAAAAGAGCACAGATAAAGAAAAACAAAGATATAAAATAAGGTTTAATAGACAAAATTGGTTGGTAATTTCATTTTTGATTTTTAAAATAGTAATACCAGCGGACAAAATTCTCTCTACTTTTTTGGCTTAATCCTCGGTGTATTTTTAAATTGTTTTTTTAATAAGAAAATTGCGATT
>JBDRJA010000057.1:0-5622 GCA_043815345.1 Patescibacteria group bacterium
CAAAAAGCAGAATTTTTATTATCAGTTTCAATACTTAATAAAATGACAAGTTTTGGTATGCCGGATAGTTATCTAGTTGTCTAAAATTTAATGAACATAGGATGATTTTGTCTAAAAAATTATTCGTGCAACAAAGTCATCTATAATCCAAAAAAGAATTAATTACTTTACATGTTTCTTTTTTAGACTCATTATTAATGTCCAAGCTGATTAACTGACTTAGTTCTTTATCAATAACCAAACGTAGTATTTTAATACAATTTTCTGATATTGTCAAGCAATCCTTCAGGCAATTTATCTCCCCCTTCCTAATTAGGAGGGGGGTTGGAGGGGAGGTTGGTGATTTTTTACTACAATTAGCGCAAATTACTCCTCCTTTAGCAACGTCAAATAAATTACCATTAGGTTCCTTTAATTTATTCTTACATATAACACAGTTGTATAGTTCTGGTGTATATCCTAGTAATGATAATAACTTCAAAACAAAAAAATGATAAAATAATTCAATGTTGTGTGCTTCAAATTCTGCTTTGTCTAAAAGATTTATATATTCCTCAATCAGGGTAAAAATATTCTCGTCAGCCTGTTCTTCTTTTATAAGCTTTCCAAAGACGTTAATTGCTTGCCCTGCATATTGTAATTTTTCTAAATCACTCTTTATGTTTAAAAAACAGTTCTCACTAATCGCGCTGCCGACATAATCATACTGTTTGCCGCGCACTACCATTATCTTAGATAAGCTAATTGGCTCTAAATGCCCGGCCAATTTTGAAGAAAGCTTTTTCGTACCGCGGGCAATCAGCTCTAACTTGCCCCTATCTAAACTATAGATAGCTGCTTTACTATCATGCTCGCGAAAAGGATAGCGGTTTAATATTATGGCTCTTGTAGTATAAGTCTCTTCCATAAATGTGATTCCAATACGCTAATAAGCGCGAATAACGCTAATTGCGAATTTACTATTTAGATCATTCGCAATTCGCAATATTTTCATCTCATTCACATATTAGCATCACTCTTTGTCTAGATACGTCTGCAATATCAACATCGCCGCTATTGCATCTTTCAACGCTTTCGTCTTTTTTGTACCACTTAAAGCATCAGCGCCCTTGCTAGTTAAACGCTCATCAACTAGCTTGATTGGCATATCAACTTTCTTTTTAAGTAAACCTAAAAAATTTATAAAATCATTATCTACTTTTAGTTTTGAATCCTGCATTTTTAATGGCTCACCGATAATCACCTCATTAATTTCTTCACTTTTTATCACTTCTAAAACGTTGTCTATATTTGCAACAACCTTATATGGTGAAGCCATCTTTGTTTCATTGTCCCCAAGGGCCAAGCCAATCCTGGCCCTACCCCAATCAACACCTAAATATTTTTTTATTTCATCTGTCATATAAACAATAAACTCACTTTATAGTAGTCCTCCTTTTTATGTAATTTACTTTTCAATAATAAATAATTATAAATGTTTGTATATTGTGCTTGGTTATTGAGTATTGTTTGTGATTTGTCTGTTAATTATTGATTATTAAAAATTATTAGTAGACCCTGTTAGAAAGGTGTCGCCCTGAAAAATCACTTCGTGATTACAGGGTGAACTTATCGGTTGCATTTTACCCTGTTAAATTTACCCTGTTAAATAAATCCGTTGGCAAAATCAACGGTTAATAAAAATTAGCCACAGCTAGTAGTTTAAAGCCGCTAGCCGCGAACCTAGTCTAACAAGGTTTACTTTATAACTATTTAACAGGGTGAATCACCGACTGGGCTTGCCCCTAAGGTAATTTATTATCTTGTTTGGGGACAAAATAATTTACCCCTTTAGATAATAATTATTAACTATCTAACGGGGTCAAAGGCTTTTTTCTGACAGGGTAAAAATATAGTTCACAACGCTGTCAAAACCTTACAACCTCCTTCAACTACCGCTACTGTATGTTCAAAATGAGCGCTTAAACTCTTATCTTTGGTAACAATGGTAAATCCGTCAGCAGCGGTTTTTGTACGCCAGCCGCCCATATTTACCATTGGTTCAATCGCTATTATTAAGCCTGGCTCTAGAGTAACGTTATCAAAGCTTTTGTCGCCTAAAATATTAAAGTTAGGCACTTGCGGCTCTTCATGCACATCATAGCCAACTCCATGGCCAACAAGCTCCCGTACTACAGCAAAACCTTGCCTCTCAACAAACTCTTGAATTGTCTGGCCAATATCATTTAAATTATTGCCTGGCTTTACTTTTTTAATTGCCAATTTTAGCGATTGTTTAGTTATCTCAATTAACTTCTTAACTTGTTTATCAACTTCGCCAACTGGAATAGTCTTAGCAATATCTGTATAACAACCGTTATCACCTGGATATTGCATCCCAATATCAATGCCAATTATGTCTCCAAATTTTAATTCGCGTGACGGTAGCGAGGGCGCGTGCACTATCTCTTCATTAATAGAAGTACAAATAGCGCTAGGAAAAATTCTTGCATCATGCATGGCGTGGTTTTTAAAAGACGGGCGCCCGCCCGCCTCTTTGATTAATTTATTGGCCATCTCTTCTAAATCACCGGTAGTCACACCAGGCTTTACTTCTTTAATTAACTTTTCTAAAATGCTAGCTAGTATTTTTCCTCCTTCACTTAAAATTTTAATTTCATTTTTTGTTTTAAATTTTATCATAAAATCTTAATTACATTATTTGTAATAAATTACCATATTAATACGAAACTTGCGGTAATCTATAGTAATTTATAAACTAACCACGGTATAGTAAAAACGCAATATAAGCTGCATACATCCCAAGCATTAACCCGCCTTCCCATTTACCAAGTATATTCCTTTTGCCGAAATAAATCAAGAACAATAATAAGACAGTGGCTAAAAACAAAATTATTAAGTCAGTATTCAAAGCCGTGTTGAATTCAATCGGATTAATAATTGAGCTTATGCCCAATATCCAGAAAAAATTAAAAATATTTGATCCAATAATATTACCGATCGCAATATCGGCCCTTTGCTTGTAAGCAGCCGTTGCCGAAGCCGCCAATTCAGGCAAGGTTGTGCCAAAGGCAATAATGCTTAAGCCTATTAAAGTCTCGCTCACGCCGAGTAATTTGGCAATCGTCACTGATCCATTAACGATCCAATATCCGCCAATTCCTAAGCCCGCTAGACCCAAAACAATCATCAAAATTGAAGCAAAATTACTATATTCCCTTGGTTCTTCTTGCTTTAACTCTCCGACTGTTTTTCGTAAAATATTATCCTTTGTTTTTATTATGCCAAAAGTATAGTAAATAAAAATACCAAAAAATAAAATTAAAATTATGCCGTCAATCCTAAATAATCCGTTCGGTAAATTATTATCTATTAAAAAATCATTAGCCAATATAATAACAACCATAATAGCCAATAAGGAAAAAGTCACCTCTCTTTTAATTGTCTTTCTTTTGACTATTAGTGGATATATTATGGCTGTTACGCCTAAAATCAGCAAAGTATTCGAAATATTAGCGCCAATAATATTGCCCAAAGCAATGCCTGGACTGCCCCTTAGATTAGCTAAAATATTAATCACCAATTCTGGAGTTGAGGTTCCAAAAGCCACAATAGTTAAGCCAATAAAAAAACTAGAAACGCCGAATTTTTTAGCAATAGAAGAAGATCCATCTACTAAGATATCAGCTCCCTTAATTAAAAAAATAAAACCTAATATAAATAAAATAATTGTTAAGTACATAATATCAATTAAATATACTAAAATAATTTTTCAAACCCGCCTGGTTTCTTGCCCAAACCGCTTCCTGTGCTACTTCCGCCTAAGCCGGAAGGTTTGTTTTTATTAAGTTGCCCGGCAAAATTAGATGACTGCTTTGGTGGAACAAAAATAGAACCCCCGGCTTTTTTACCTTCAAATATTGACGTTTTTGATTGTGTCCCAATCATGCCGGTTGATTGAAATCCGCGACCACTTTTTTCTACCACAGAAGTATCTCTTTGAATTAAATAAGAAGCAACTTTCTTTCTCTTATTATTAATTACACCTCCTTTATTATTATCAAATCTCCCAACTCTTTTCTTAAATTCTTTTCTCATGCTGTCGCTTACACCGGCTTTCCTTAAATTATCGTCTATTTGATTAAAACTTTTTCCTTTAAATTTTTGCTCGTAACCTGCGCCATATTTTTTTTCTAATTTTTCCTCTGCCCTTCGTTTTGTATTATAACTTAAGCCCTGCATTGCTTTATTATAAGTCTTTTTCAATTTTTCACCACTAAGTTTCTGAAATCTATTAAATTTTGAGCTTGAAGGCGGATTGCTAGTAGTCCCCCCTAGCCCCAACATTGAACCTATTCCCATATATTTTTTAATTATTAATTATTATCTTACTTCTTTAAATCTCTTTTTAACCTCTTTCAACCACGTAACAATATAACCATTTAACAATTTCCTAATAATCCCTAATACCCTAATTACCTAATCCCTAACACCCTGGTCATTGCACCTTCCTTAATTTTTTCTTTTTCATCTTTCTTTTGGCTACTTTCTGTAAATCTTCATGTTTATCAAATTCGTCAATAATTTCATCGCCGATTATTTCCTCTAAAACATCCTCAATAGTAACTATGCCTGAAACGCTTCCATATTCGCCTAAAACAACGAATAAATGATGCCTGGTTTTTTTAAAAGCTTCCAGTAAATCATCTAAGGCTTTATTATAATCTACGAATATAACGTCTTTTCTGGCAATAGTTTTAGTCAGCTTTCTTTTATAGTTATTTGCCACTAAATCTTTAACATATAATATTCCGACCACATCATCAAGTTTTTTCTTGTAAATCGGTATTCTTGAATGACCTGATTCAAATATTTTAAAAACTGTTTTCTTGTCTAAAATCTGATCGTTAGACAAAGCAAAAATCTCTGTGCGGAGGGTCATTATATCTTTCACCTGCTTATCGGAATATGATAAAGCCCCCTTAACTATCCTTTCTTCTTCAGCATCAACTTCACTTTCTATAAATCCTTCATGCTCTTCAATAATTTTCATTAATTCATGTTTTGAATATACGGTTGATATTTCATCTCCTAAAACTTTATCTAGACCCAAGGCTAACGGCCAGCAAATTGGATAAAGTATTATAACAAAAAATCTAACCAACCAAAAAATTTTTGCGCCTAAATGCAGGGCATAACGAGAAAAAACTGCTTGCGGTATTATCTCGCCAAAGGTAACAATCAAACTAGTAGCCATTAATCCAGCTATAATACCAGGAGCAATTGTTCCTAAAAAAATTGATAAAGTAGAGTTTACCGCTACATTACCAATAAGCAATGTACATAGAAGCAAATTGCCATTTTTTCGCAATTTATATACTTTTTTAGCTTGTCGATCTCCCATCTTTGCCTTTCTTTCTAAATCATCTTTATTCAAACTAAAAAAACCTAAAGTTAGTCCAGAAAAAATAGCGGATAGCACACTAGTGTCGCGTTAAGCAATAAATTTTTTTAATATATTATTTAATATTAGTTTCAAAACGTTCTTTTTAAAATTTTACGACTTGAATTTTTGATGAGATAATTAGCTCATATTTTAATAAATTAAGCTAACTATCTTAT
>JBDRJA010000058.1:0-4776 GCA_043815345.1 Patescibacteria group bacterium
GCTGGTGTGTCGCTAGCTAAAGCAACGGTTAGGCCTGTACCAGCTCCTGGTTGAGCGCCAGGTAATGCGCCACCGCCCTGGGAAGTATCCGTTATAGTAACGTTTGTAGTAGAGATTGCATCACCAGTAGCAGGTAATACAAAACCCGCAGCAGTAGTAACGATATCACCCATCTTAAAGCGGTTAGCTGTTAAAGCTGCTTCATTACTAATTAACCGGGCTTTCCCATCAGCATCTATGTAATAAACTTCTGTTGTGTCAGGTAACTGGATTAAAGATCCCTCAGGATAAGCAGTAGAAGCTAATTCTCCAGCAGCGATTGTATAATTGGTGAAGAATGAGTCTGGAACATCAATTACCCTTTGGGCCCAACTATCTCCATATAACGCTTTAGCAGTAGTTTCATCAGGAATTAATATTAAATTTCCATTAGGTTTAACTGCGTACACGTTTGGATTAGTAGTAATTTTAACTAACTTGGTTCCTGGTCTAACGGTAACATTTGCTGCTAGGGCATAACCTTCCAATTCGCTTTGAGGAATTGTTACGACGCTAGAGAAATCACCGTACCAGGAAAAATATGTTTTTTCATTAGGGAAAACGTATCTTTTACTATCAGCGCCTAAATAATAAACAGATGAAAGTCCGTCCATTTTAATTAAGTCGCCAGCAGAAGCGGCCGCTCCTACTTCAGGAGCAACTACTACGCTCATGGAAAGGACAGTAACTGCCATTACGCTAATAATAAAAGTTTTGCGTATTTTTCTCATAAATAATCTGTTACTCAAATTAAATTGTTGTATACTAAAGACAATTTAATTAGAGTTTCTTTTTTTAGAAAAAGGTTGCTTTTTGCTTTATGAAAAAAGCAAGTTAAGAAAATCAACCGGAATCCCGTTCCCAGCTCTAGTTTATTGAAAAATAACTTGAGTCTGGCATAAAATGACAAGCAATATTTATACCCTCCCCAGATTTCTATTTTCCAAAAAACTAGGGCTGAGTAAACTTTGTTGATTTACTTAAAAATCCAACACTTGATCTAAAAATTTTAATTTTAATTTAAGGCAATCATTCCGAATTTTCGGAACTCGACCTTTGCTGATTGCATGCGCCTATTTCCTTTATTGGAAATAGAATTTATCCACATTAATTTAATGTGGATTTATTAATCATTGCATTATAATGCTAAAACTAATAAATCAACACTAAAACAATCTATTAGACAGCCATCTCGTAAAATACGAATTAGTTGCATCTTTTACTAAGAGCACAGAGCGTTATTCGCACGGCGCCTGCCCTGACTATGTTAATTAGTCTATTAAGCGTCCCCTTCCAAACACCCGGGATAATGCGAGTCACCGCCTGCCCGCCTTTGGAGGGAGGCTAATAATGTAAAATTACTCTATGCTAATTGTGGAAGTAGATACTTCTTTTTCCTCATTCTCCTCCCTGGTTTTTATTTTATTATCTTCATTATCTTTATCTGTGCTTATGCCCTTAACTCTTCCTTCTTCTTTAATTTCTTCACTTTTATTATTAGTACCTTCTATGATAGCTCCAACCTCTTCTAATTTACTTAATGTACCATCGTAATCCTTGTCATTAAATAAAACTTCTGCCTCTTCAAGTATTTTTTGAGCATTTTCAATATTTTCTAAATTATCACTATTTTCCTCTTTATTAATTGTGCTAGTGGCAGTATTTTCTGCTAAATCATTTTCAGCCACACCTTCTTTGTTTATTTTATTATCATGGTTATTATCCGAGATTTGCATGCCTCTATCTTCTTTCTTTAAATTCGCGCTAAATACCTGGGTTTCATTATTACTTTGAACTCCTTCTTCGTCTATTAAATTACTTTCTAAATCTTTCTCTTCTAGACCTTTGTCTATTATATCAATATTCATCTTGCCTAATTTTATTTTAACATTATCAATTTCCTTTTTAAAATCACCATGTAATTGTTCAACTCTTTCCTCGTTTTTATTAGTAGAATCAGCCAATACTCTTGTAATATCCTTTGCGTGGTCGTTGGCAAATTTAATCCCTAATTTTGTCTTTTCATCTTCATTAAAAGTAATGACTAATTGGGCTTTCTCACTTATTATTCTAGCAATAAATAAAGAATCCCCTGGTTTTGTAAAACGCGCCGCTTTTAAGCTAATAATACTGCCCCCAATAATAACTAAAGCAATAAGAAATGCGGCTAGGGCTGGTTGAGATATGGCTCTTATGATCTTTTGGGGGAATGTTAAAACTTGCATTAAACTATTATCCAGGCTTATTACTGAATTAAAAATTTGATTGCACAAAATCTCCCTACTTTCGTTTTTCCATTGATTGTCGGGTTTAATTTTTTTTAAGTATTCTATTTTTTTGATCAATTCTTTTTCCTGCATAATTAAATTTATAATTCCTCTTCCATTAATTCTCTTAATGTTTTTATCCCCCTGTGAAGCAACACTCTAACATTACCCTTGGACTTATTAATAATGCTAGCTATTTCATTAATAGACATTTCTTCTATAAATCTTAAAATAATTACTTCCTGGTATTCATTTTTCAATTCCCTTAACTTATTTTCAATTAATTTAAAATCAGAAGTTATTTCTACTTTCTTAATAATATTTTGTTTATTATCAGGGATATCTATTCCTTCTCCTTGGTCTAGTGAACTTATTGCCTTATTCTTTCTGTAATAGTCAATTATAGAAGTACGGGCGACTCTATAGATTAAAGCTTTCAAAGTTTTAAAATCTTCTAAGGTGTTATTTTGTATATAATTCCAAGTTTTTAAAAATACAACTGAAGTTAAATCTTGCGCTTCTTCCTTATTTCCTATTTTAAAATAAATAAATCGATATATCTGATCAATATATAAATCATAAGCCCTGATAAACGCTTCTCGGTCTTTCTTTTTTAATAAAGAAAATATATTTTTCTCTTGTGCCTTTGTAGATAGTCCTGTTTGATTCAAGTTCATTTAGCATGTTACCTGCTTACTAGGGCAGGCATTTGAATAATAATACGTATAATACAAAATAATATTACATTATATTACACTTTTTAGATTTTCAATATTTTAATCAATTACTTTGAAAACTTAAAAAAGGGAAAATTTCCCTAGAATAATTTTTTTTTAGCTAATATTACTTTAAAATATATTTCTTTGATTCTAGAAAATCCGTTGATTAATAAGTATTGCTAACTTTATTATATTGTCCAAATTGATAATAAATCTAAAATAATTATATATAATTTAACATCTTTTGTTAAAAAAAGCAAACAAAGGCGATTCTTTTAAGGTACGGCATTATTGAATAGAACAGTGAGTAACAGGTACTAATTTTAAAGCTAAATAGCATTTTAATATTAATAAAATTTAGAGCAGCTAACAGGCCAATCTATTGCTAACAAACAATTGGTTTTCCATAGGTTAACCCTGCTAGAAAGATGTTGTCCTGAAAAATCACTTCGTGATAGCTTGGTGAACTTGTTGGTGGCATTTTACTCCGTTAAATTTACCCTGTTAAATAAATCCGTTGGTAAAATCAACGGTTAATATAAATTAGCCACAACTAGTGGTTCAAAGCCATCAGTCGCGGCGCTGGTTTAACAAGGTTTATTTTGTAATTATCTAACGGGGTAAACCAGCGATGGCAACGAAATTATTTACCCCGTTAGATTATATAATATCTAGCAGGCTGAACCCCTGACTTTTAACCCGGCCATCACGCCTGAAGTGGGGCGAGGCAAGAAGTTTTTTAATAGAGTGAAGTAAAAAATTATTAATCTTGCATTATTATGCTAATATGATAAGATATAAAAAATTAGGTTTTAGTCTAGAGTATCCTGGACTAAAAGTACTAAAAAATATAATAAATTTTTTAAATAATATAAAATAACTAAAACAAAAAATTATTTAAGTCCACATTTTAGTGGACTTAAATATAAATAATTCTTAAAATTAGCAATTTAAAATACTTTAGTCCACATTTTAGTGGACTTAAATCTTAAATATGATCACTGGTATTAATAAAACTATAGGTATTAATAGCCAAAAAAGTATAATATCCTCTGATAAAACAGCTAATAATAGTTTAATCAGGAACAACAAATCTAAGTACCCAATTAATATTTTAGCTAAAAATATTTCAAATCCTCTATGGCTATCAGTTTCAGAGGCTGCCAAAATTGGAGGAGTAAATACTAAAACCATTAGAAGAGCTATTAAATTCAATTCTTTATCTTTTAAAGTTTCTGGCAACCGCTATTTTATAAACCTTACTTCTCTTATTCTTTATCTTTATTCAGGGACTAAATTAAAAAATAAATTAAATGAGTTTGGTATTGGCCAATACATAGAAAAATGGAAAAATTAAAAATGTTTAATACTTAATACTACAGAAAATATTTCTGAAATTATTTACAACTTAAAATATAATATTAGCAGTTGGCTTTCAAAAATAATACAGGAAAGTATTCCTGTTTTTTATTAATTAAACTACATTAATAATTCGAAAATATTTTAAAATTATGTTATAATGTATACAATAAATATATTACTGTGGATAACTTAATATTATAAATTTTAAACATACCCATGCTTATTAATATTTGGAAAAAGCCAAATAAATTTTTTTTAATAATTTTGAATAATAAAATTACCTATTTGATTTTAATCTTAATAATACTGATCCAATTTATTTTGGTCAGTATTATTTTTTTTGAAAATAAAAAAAACAAAATTCTGATTGAGGAAGCTACTATAAATAT
>JBDRJA010000059.1:0-5428 GCA_043815345.1 Patescibacteria group bacterium
TCGCAATTTTCTTATTAAAAAAACAATTTAAAAATACACCGAGGATTAAGCCAAAAAAGTAGAGAGAATTTTGTCCGCTGGTATTACTATTTTAAAAATCAAAAATGAAATTACCAACCAATTTTGTCTATTAAACCTTAAAAAAATAACTGATACTAATTTGCAGTATGCAAGTCGTAAAACATTCTTCAATCGTCAATCGGAAATCAGCAATCGCCAATCCCCTCACTTCGTCATCTCTTTCAATTCGTCAATTTGCCCGTTTTCAATCAAATATATAAAATATTCCGCTTCCTGGCGAAAGCCTGGATCAACCTCAATCGCCTTTTGGGCAGTTTCAATCGCTTTTTCAAAATCATCAACTTGCACATAAGCTGCGGCGAGTGATGCTAAAACCTGCGAATCTTTTGGTTTAATTTTTATAATTTCATTAAAAACTTTTATCACTTTATCATACTGATTATATTTGGCTAATGACTGCGCTAAAGCTAACAATATAATATCATTCTCTAATGCATATCCGGCTAAAACAGACTTATTCATTAAATAATCATAGGCTTTGTCTATCTCATTATTCGTTAGATATACCCTGCCTAAAAAATAGTTAGTAGCCCTAAATTGAGGGCTTAACTCCAGGGCCTTCTCTAAAATTTCTTTGGCAAGTTCAATTTTATCAAAAAATACATAGCTTTCGCTTAAGACATAATAAAACTGCAGCCTTTCCGGGCTCAAATCAATTGCCTTTTCTAAATTATCAATCGCTTTTTCTAAATATTTTTCATCTTCATTAAATAAATATATTGCATTTCTCAAATGTCCTATTTTGTAATACAGAAAGGCATCGTTGGGCCTTTTATTAATCTCCTGCTCCAATTCCTTTTCAGCTCTATAAAAAGAATTACTAATTAAATTTACTGCTTCCTTGTCCTGGCTAATCTGTTCAATTCTATCCGATAGGCTGATTAAATAGTCGGCGTAAGCCACAGTAATATTTTCTTGCGGCACAATATTTAAATCTAAAGTTTTTTCTAAATAATTTATTCTATCCTGCATTTTTGATGATAAAAGGCCGCGCGCGGATATTCTGGCGGCTTGTAAAATCTTATAATTATAGCTATATATTGAAATAATCGTTAGCGCTATTATAATAACCGCAAAAACTTTTTTATTATTTCCAATATTCTTTTTATTATCCTCATCGTTATAAATTATAATTATTTCACTCCGGTAAGAATATTCAATAAAAGCAATTAAAGCTATAAAAAAAATAAAAGAATTAATATCATCAAAGACAAAAAATAGATGGATAAAATAAGCGATTGTAATTGAGCCTAAAATTAAAAAACTGTTTAAATTAAATTTTCCTTCTTTGTATCCTTTAATTAAATAATAACCAATAAAAAAAGGGAAGCCTAAATAAAAAATCAAGGCTAAAATACCGCTTTCGGAAGTGATATTAATAAATTGGTTATGCGCGCGGTCAAAATATGTTTCTGTCGGCGCTAAATCGTAATACTCTGCCTGAAAATAATCATTAAATACAATATTAAAATTTTCCATGCCGACTCCTAGAATCGGCCTCTCTTTTATTCCTTGCCAAGCAGCGTTCCAGCTCATAAACCTAGTTTTAGTAGTAGGCGCTGTTAGAGAAATTAGTGATAATCTATTTAGAACCGGAATTTTTTGCACTATCCTATTGTCAGAATTTAGAAAAGAAAAAAGGCCAATTATTATGCCCAATAAAATTAACAAGGAAAAACTAATCCTTAATTTTTTATTTTTGCCTAAAATGATATAAAAAATTATAGCTATGGCAACGCCCATAACCATGCCTAAATAAGCTCCTTTGATATCAGTTAAGGTAAAAGCGGTAAAATCAATAATTACTGCTATTAAATAAAAATATTTTATTGGTCGGTGGATATTTCTGGCCAGAAGATAAAGACAGAAAGCAATATTAAAAAGAAGGTAAATAGCTACATAAGTCGGGTTGCCTAAAGTGCTTGTTATACGGCCAATGCCAGCCTGTAAAACATAAATATTGAAAATTTCAGGGAATCTCTGAATAATACCGTAAACGCTTACTAATAGGCTAATGAAAATTGAAACGTGAAAAAATGCTATCCATTCTTTTTCTTTAAAAAAACTTCTTAAGATTAAATAAAATAAAAATAAATGCAGTACGGTAAAAATCCCCCACATTCTTTCTAAGTCGCCAAAAATACTTGCCAAAAAAGATTCCCCGTTGACAGCCGCTATAAACTCTATAATTAATAATCCTGCGAATGACCAAAAAAAATAATTTTTTCTCAAGCTATTAAAACTAAAATTACCCTTAATATAAAACCATAAAAATAATAATATTATTATCTCTATAATACACCTAAAAAAAACCGTCCTTACCGTAATATAGGGAAAAGAAAATCTTGGCGCAAACACTATCGGGGTTATCGCCGTTAAATAAATCAATATTTCAATTAATTTTTTACTTTTTAAATTCATAGCTCTATCCAGAGCCTTATCCGCAAAATTTAATACTTTGCGGATAAGTCGCTGAATTTATTTTAACATATTTTTGACTATTAAAACAGCCCCTCCCCAGTTTTTTGCAAACTGGGAAGGGGCGTTTTTTTCTATTTCATCTATTGCAAATCATTACATCAAGATCTTATCGGCTTAATCTCCAAGAATCAAGCGGGACATAAGATGCCGGTGTAGTAGCAGTGCTTCTTACCTGGTATCCATGCATCCAATCATCGCCAGTTGAAGGTAGAGTAGTAGTGTGATCGCCTGTGTTGGCTGAATAATCAGACCAAATGAAATTATAATCGGTTGAATTTAAGCCAAGTACGCCAAAGCGATAAGTAGCCGCTGTTATCCTGCTTAAATCATAGGTAACTGGGCTTGATTGCGTATCATCGCCTAATAACTGGACCACAATTGAATCAGAGTCAGTGGCTGGAGTACCTGCATGGGCGTTAGCAATATCAGCCTTAATTTCATATGTATTGGTTTCGCCAGCCGAAATAATTTCTTCTCCGTCAGCATCGCCACCGGCAGCTAAATCATCATGAGCGGCAAATACAACTTGCATATAAGTGCTGGTAGTAGTAAATGAAGCGTCAGTAGCTCCTCTTAATTTGAACAGAGTCAAATCAGATCCGCCTGATGATGTGCTTAATAAAGCGCCCGCGGCAGTGCCTTCTCCATCATAAATTGCTACTAATCCTGTACCTGCGGTAGTGCTTCTGCTAATTTCTACTCCGTTTCTAAAAAACTTGAAGTTATTCAAGGTTAAATAGGTAGAAGTAGTGGTATCGCTTAAAGTTACACTAAAAGTCATCTTCTTCAGTCTAACTTCTCCGTTAGTAGCAGTTACGTTAAATTTAGCGATAGAAGCTCCGGCAGTAGAACCGGACGATAAAGTAGAGGATGGTAAAGCTTCTCTTGTTACTACTGGATAGGCTCTCCTAACCGTAAAGGCGCTTCCTGATATGCTAGCAGATGGCCCGCTAACATCAGCGCTTGCATTAGCAGTAATAGCGGTAATAGCTCTGGTAGTGCCAGAATCCTCAATTGGTGTCGCATTTAAGGAAAATTGATGGGTAGCTCCGGAAGAAATTGATGGGTAGGCATTAACCGTACCTTTTAAAGTAAAAGTCTTCGGAGTATTGGCTGGTAAATTATATTCCGTACCAAGTGTGAAATCAATATAACCTCCGTTAACAGGGGTATTGCTAGCTGTTAATTGGACCGGACCAGCTATTTTCACAGTTCCGTCATACAGCTCAAAATTAATTATTGAGGTAGTTGGCTTGCCATCAGCAGTAGTAGCGCTATTAGCTCTTGATACAATAGTATCACTAATAATAAATCTAGAAACGTTAGCTGCCTCTATTAATGGAGTTAATTTAAACTTATAAAGTTCAACAGTTTGGCCGCCAGCAATAATATTTGACTGGGCCTGGCTGCTAGCCGGAACATTTTCTATGGTTAACAAGCCTTGGGTAGAAATTACTAAACTATGAAGGTCTGGTGTTGTTAACGAGCCGGCAGCATTAGTAGAAGTTATAATACCTGTAGCAGACGCGCTTACAAACTCTAAACCTACTCTTGCTCCGCCAAACCCGCCAGCGCCGGTTAATATATCCGCGTAACAATCAACAATGTATTGTTGGCCAGCTGCGATAGTAACTGATGGAGTTAAAGTAAAGGCGTAATCTTCACCAGCTGTACCGGTTAAACTGCCATGGTCAGTATTGCTAAGATTTACTCCGTCATGCTTTAAAACTAGATTTTGGAAATTATCACCAAAATCTTCAGTAGCATCAGCGCTATCATCGCCAACAGTCAACTGAGTCATGATAACCCCTTCGCCAGCGCCGGCAGTTAAGATAAATGAAGCTACCTTAACTCCGGTTTCTCCCACTACTCCAACTGAAGCAGTTGAACTATAATCAGCCATGGATGTATTCTTAGCGACTGACAGAGCGCCGGTCTTTACAGTTAAGGTATTGCCCGTAGCCGCGGCCGTAGTTACATTAGATAATGAACTCTGGCCAGTAGCTTCAACAGCGCCAGAAACTGCGCTACCAACTAAGCTACAAACGGTTGTTACATTATTAGCTAAAGCTACAGTGCTATCTTTCATATCGGCTTTATACTCAAACAAAGCCGTGCCTCCTTCAATTATAACCTGATTTACTGTAAAACCATTCTGCGTTACATCAGCAACATCAGCGTCAGTAGTGCCAACCTGGGAACCATTCATGTATAATTTACCATTTTGGAGTTCGCCGGTACTTTGATTACATGATATATATACATATTTAACCTTAATATCTTCGCCCACCGCCTTGTAGTTAAACTTAGATAATAACACGGCCGTAGCGCCAGAAGCTACATTGCCGCTAGGTGAATCAGTAGCTTTTGTAATGGTTAAGGAACCGGAATTAATGTTAGTGCCATCACCGGTTGAATCAGGGTCAACGACCGCAAATGCAGCGCTATTATACAATGGATTTACATAAATTCCATATTCAGTATCTTTGGTGATAAAGTGAGCTACCTCTCTAACAGTGAACTTAAAAGCTCGGCTTGAACCGCCGACAACATCACCTTTTACAGAAATAATTTTAGCCTGGCCGCTTGAAATCTTATAAGGGCTATCAGTTAAATCAAAAATTACTTCCTTTGATGAATTCATGGCGGCAACAGTTGAGCCGATCTGTACTCCACCCTGCTCTAATTTAAAATTAGCTAAATTAGAAGTAGAGATAGTGCCAACAACCGTTAATTTAAGATACTCAATCTGGACATTCTGACCACCGCTTTCTGTTACTGTAAACTTAAATAATTCCTGATCAGTAGTTCCAGGGTTAATAGTGGCTGGGAAATTAGCTGTAGTAACTGTGGTAATATCAAGATA
>JBDRJA010000060.1:0-2651 GCA_043815345.1 Patescibacteria group bacterium
TATCATCATAGATAACTATTCTAACTCATGTACCATATTTTAGCTAAATTAACAGTAATTGCCAAATTTAATTCTGTTCAGGCTCATCTTGCATGAGAAATACAGGGCTTGTTCAGGCTCATCTTGCATGAGACAAGACTAGAGTTTGCTCTTTTTTAAAATATATAGTAAAATTAATAAAAGACTTAAAAGTTAATATATCCCTAGATCACCTCCCCTGCGGATGCTGGACTTGGAGGGGTTGCTTGCAACCACAATTGATCAGGAAAAGTATTAACTTATTCTGCTTCCCGTTGATGCTCTTTTTGAACTTCTAATCTTTTTTCGAGGAAAGGAGGGTTTCAATTGACCAATCTCACGCCGGGGCCTAACACTCAAGTTAGGCCCTTTCAATTTGGAAAAAATGTTGATATAAATAAAAATTACATAAGCACGGAACTAAACTTCGAAGCTTCAAAATTTAGTTCCAAAATAACATGCATTTTAAACTAACTTCTAAATTTAAACCTGCTGGCGACCAGCCGCAAGCTATTGAAAAATTAGTTAAGGGCTTAAACAATAATTACCGGGAGCAGACTTTATTAGGCGTCACTGGCAGTGGCAAAACTTTTACTATGGCAAATATCATAGAAAAAGTGCAAAAACCAACTTTAGTAATATCTCATAATAAAACTTTAGCGGCCCAGCTTTATGGCGAGTTCAGGCAATTTTTTCCAAATAACGCGGTTCACTATTTTGTTTCCTATTATGACTATTATCAGCCTGAAGCCTATATCCCGCAAACCGACACTTATATTGAAAAAGAAACCGCTATAAATGAAGAAATTGATCGCCTGCGCCATGCCGCTACCCAGTCCTTGCTTAACAGAGACGATGTCTTAATTGTTGCCAGTGTTTCCTGCATTTACGGATTGGGCAATAAAGAGTACTACATTAGTTTAAGCAAACAATTCCAGATCGGGCAAACTATTAAAAGAAATGAATTATTAAGGCAACTAGTTCAAATTCAATATGTACGTAATGATATAACTTTTTACCGCGGCCAATTTAGAGTAAAAGGCGATACAATTGATATTCGTCTAGCTACCGGTGAAGCAATAGTCCAAATACAGATGAATGGTGATATAATTGAAAAAATTACTCTTTACACAATTAAACCTGGCACTATAACTCCCCTCTCCTCAGTTAGGAGAGGGGTTGGGGGTGAGGTTCGCGAAATTACTATCCTCCCGGCTAAACATTTTATGACCCCCGGGGAGCAGATGCAAAAAGCTATAAAAAACATAAAAGCTGAACTGAAGACAAGGCTAAAAGATCTTAAAAAAGATAAAAAGGAAATGGAAGCTTATCGCTTAGAGAAAAAAACTAACTATGACTTGGAAATGATAGAAGAAATCGGCTATTGTAATGGCATTGAAAATTATTCAAGGCATCTAACCGGCAGAACGCCTAGCGATCCTCCGGAAACTTTAATCGATTTTTTCTCAAAAGACTTTTTGTTATTTATTGACGAATCACATGTTACTCTTCCGCAAGTCCGCGGCATGTATGCCGGAGATCAATCCCGCAAGCAAACTTTAATAGATTTTGGCTTTCGGCTTCCTAGCGCTCGCGACAACCGCCCCCTTAACTTTAAAGAATTTAATGAAAGGATTAATAAAGTTATTTATGTTAGCGCTACCCCGCAAGATTATGAAATTAGAAATTCTAAACAAGTAGCTGAACAAATTGTCAGGCCGACCGGACTTTTAGACCCTGAAGTTGAAGTTAAAAAATCCACTAATCAAATTTCTGATCTAATAATTGAAATAAAAAAACGCACGGATAAAAAACAGCGCGTTCTAGTTACTACTCTTACTAAACGCATGGCTGAAGAATTGGCTGATTATTTATATGAACAAAAAATTAAAGTACAATATTTGCATTCAGACATTAAAACCCTGGAACGTGTTGATATATTAAGAGATTTAAGGCAAGGCAAACACGATGTTTTAGTTGGCATTAATCTTTTGCGCGAAGGCCTTGATTTACCTGAAGTTTCTTTAGTGGCTATCTTAGACGCAGATATGTCCGGCTTTCTTAGAAATGAAACGGCTCTTGTCCAAACCATGGGCCGGGCTGCCCGGCATGTTGATGGCAAAGTTATTATGTATGGCGATAAAATTACTCCTGCCATGAGATATGCTATGAATGAAACTAAGCGACGCCGTAAATTGCAAATTGCTTATAATAAAAAACATAATATCACTCCCAAAACTATTGAAACCACATTTCATGATTCAATAATCTAATATATCCTTATTCACATGTGCCCAATTCGTAACGGGGCTCGCCACAAGGCGACAACATTAAAGCTAAGTTTCACAAAAGCATAATCTAAAATAAAAAAACGCCCTTCTTTTACTTATGAAGTGAGTTAAGTATATTTTATGAAAAATATTTTACTAATCAATTTATTTTATCTTAATTAATTCTATAAGGTTTGCCAAATTTCATAAAGGCGATAAGAAACTCTTGTTAACATTGCAGCAAAGGGGTTTACACATTTGAAAGCTACTTTATAATAAATAATCATTATTTATTATAATTTTAGCCAATATGAATCAATTTGACCCAAGATATATGCAATTATTAGTTTCTAAACTAGAAAA
>JBDRJA010000061.1:0-5835 GCA_043815345.1 Patescibacteria group bacterium
CTCGTTACCGCTACAATTTACACAATGTTTTTTTTGAGATATTAGTCATAAATTCAAATAGATTTAAATTTGTTATAAATGTATGACTAATATTACAACGAAAACAAAGTTTTCACCAACCAATTTTGTCTATTAAACCATAATTTGATAATTAAAGGAAGCTATCCACTTATCCACAGACTGTTTAGAAATTAATTTGAATTAAAAATAGATTAAGTATTGTTTTATAATATATTTAACCTAAAATTAGATAAGTTTCAAAGGGGTTGACACGGGTCTTATGTATGCTATAATATAGTCATATACAATATATTGTGGTTGACAATTAAAAGGAGGCACAAAATATAGCTTTTATAGAATATATAGACCTTAAAGGAAAACACCTAACTGATCCTTAAATCTAGTAAAATTAGATAAGTAATAGGTGTTTTTTTGTTGGTTAAATAGTTAGAAAACTAGGCTACTAGCAACACTAATATTAAGTTTATACATAACTTGTTACACGAACTTATAGACAATTAGAAATATTATTCCAGTTGTCTAGCTGTCTACTATTATGAAATGTCCAATTTGCTATTACCAAGACACTAAGGTAATTGATTCTCGCGCCGCTACTGATGGCTTGTCTATTAGAAGGCGCCGAGAATGCTTAAAATGCGGTTTTCGTTTTTCTACCTACGAAGAAATAGAAATATTAGATTTAATGATTGTTAAAAGAGACGGCCGTAAAGAATCATACGACCGCGAGAAGCTAGTTCGGGGTCTTAAAAAAGCCCTAGAGAAAAGGTCAATTACAGAAGAAAGGTTCAAAAAGCTAGTTCATTCTATTGAGAGAGATTTACAAAGATTGCGCAAGGGTGAAATTACTTCTAGCCAGGTAGGGCAAGTTATCATGAAGCATTTAAAAAAAGCTGACCAAGTAGCTTATATACGTTTTGCCAGCGTATACGAATCATTTAAAGATGCTCATGAGTTCAGGAGAGAACTTAATAAACTTTTAAAAAATCAAAAAAAGAAAAATAGAGTAAAGAAAGAATAATATTAAATAATATTTTTATACTGGGGTTCCTGCCAAAGGGAAAATTTACTAAATAGTATTATTACAACCCAAAGCTTATAATTTATCTATATAAGGGTAAAGAACACGAGCAATAAATTATTAACAACTATCAATTTTAATTTATGCCGGAAATTATAACTCAAATTAGGAAAAGATCAGGAGAAATAGTTGATTTTGATCAAAAAAAAATTATCAATGCTATTTTTAAGGCCGCTGAAGCAGTTGGCATAAAAGACAAAGAATTGATTAATGGATTAAGTAATGAAGTCGCAGGCATTTTAGCAAAAAAGTTTCATACTCGCAGTATCCCCGCAGTAGAGGAAGTCCAAGATATAGTAGAGGAAGTTTTAATCCAAAATAGATGCATTAAAATTGCTAAAACTTACATTCTTTATAGAGATCAAAGAGCAAGGTTGCGAGAGATACGAACAATGATAAATTCTAATGATTTAATGGAAGAATATTTAAACCAGACAGACTGGAAAGTAAAGGAAAATTCCAATATGAGTTATAGTTTACAAGGGCTTAATAACCATTTGGCCTCTGCTATATCGTCTAATTATTGGCTAAATAAAGTATACACCGCCAATATAAGAGATGCTCGTAAAAATGGCGACATACATATTCATGACCTACAGCTTCTAGCTCCTTATTGCGCTGGCTGGGATTTAAAGGATTTATTAATTCAGGGCTTTGGCGGAGTAAGTGGTAAAGTAGAATCAAGGTCAGCAAAGCATTTTCGAACTGCTTTAGGCCAAATTATTAATTTTTTCTATACCTTGCAGGGCGAAGTGGCTGGGGCAGAAGCTTTTTCAAATTTTGATACTTATTTAGCGCCTTTCATAAGATATGATAATTTAAACTATGATGAAATAAAGCAATGTTTACAGGAGTTTTTATTTAATATTAACGTGCCTACCCGGGTTGGCTTTCAAACACCGTTTACTAATATAACTATGGATTTGGTTCCCCCTAAAGCTGTCGGCGAAGAGAATATAATCATTGGTGGCCAGATACAAAAGGAAAAATATAAAGATTTTCAGGAAGAGATGGACCTGGTTAATATTGCTTTTGCAGAATTAATGATGGAAGGAGACGCTAAGGGAAGGGTATTTACTTTTCCGATCCCAACTTATAATATAACAAACGACTTCTCATGGGATTCTCCTGTATCAGAAAAAGTATTTGAAATGACGGCTAAGTATGGGATTCCTTATTTTTCAAATTTTATTAATTCTGACATGGATCCGGGTGATGCGCGAAGCATGTGCTGTAGGCTGCGTTTAGATAATCGAGAGCTTAAAAAGAGGGGCGGAGGTTTATTTGGCGCTAATCCCTTAACCGGGTCAATCGGAGTAGTTACTATTAATTTACCCAGAATAGGATATTTATCAAAAACAAAAGAAGAATTTTTTGAACGTTTATCTAAATTAATGCAGATTTCTAAAGAAAGTTTAGAGATAAAAAGAAAAATTTTAGAAGATTTTACCGAAGGAGGCCTTTATCCGTACGCCCGCCACTATTTAAGTAATATAAAAAAACGTTTTGGAGGCTATTGGCAAAATCATTTTTCTACTATCGGGATTATCGGCATGAATGAAGCTTTTCTTAATTTTAAACCGATTAAAGATAGTATTGCTTCGTTGGAAGGGAGAAAATTCGCGATTGAAGTAATGGATTTTATGAGAGAGCGCATAATGGATTACCAGAATAAAACTAACCATTTATATAATCTTGAAGCAACACCGGCCGAAGGAACTTCGCGTCGTTTAGCTAAAATAGATAAAGATAAATACCCGGATATTATCGTGGCCAATGAAGAAGCGAGTCGAGCCGGTAAAGCTTCGCCGTATTATACCAACTCTTCCCAACTGCCGGTTAATTTTACAGATGATTTATTTGAAGCTTTGGATTTACAGGATGATATTCAAACTAAATATACGGGTGGAACTGTGTTTCATTCATTTATAGGAGAAGCTCTGCCCTCAGCTGAAGCAGTAAAAAAATTAGTTAAAACTATTGCTTATAAATATCGTTTACCTTATTTTACTATAACTCCTACTTTTTCAATTTGTCCTAAACATGGTTATCTTTCTGGTGAGCATAAGTATTGTCCAAAATGCGACAAAGACGTTAGCTTTACTGAAGGCAGTACTATCCAGGCTGATAGGGAAGTGGAGATAGAAGAGAAACAGAAAAATTTTGAAAGAAGCTTAATTGAATCAATGGCCTAGTTAAAATAATAAAATAAGATAAAAATAAAATAAAATAAAATCAAGCAATTAATTTCTATATTACTTTATTATTTTATTTTTATATTTTTAAATCTATGAGTCCAATTAAAACAAAAAGACAAGAATGTGAAATCTATAGCCGCGTAACCGGTTATTTGCGTCCAGTTAAACAATGGAATGACGGCAAGCAAGCAGAGTATAGTAACCGTAAGATGTTTAAGATTAATAAGTAGTCGCGAATTTAAAGCGAATAATAAGCGAATATTGCGAATGAGTATTCGTTAAATTAGCTTCAATTCGTTCTAATTCGTGATTATGATTATAGGTGGTTTACAAAAATTTAGTTTATTAGATTATTCTGGGCATATTTCCTCAATAGTTTTTATTAAAAGTTGTAATTTTCGCTGCCAATTTTGTTATAACCCCATGCTTGTCTGGCCCGTAGAAGGCGCCGGCAAGTTAGAAAATATAAAACCCCGCAGTACTCAACTGCGAAGATTAGATGATATTAGCAAAATGCGGGGTAAAAGTAAAAAAGAAAAAGATTATTCTCTTTCTCGCAAACTAGGTGAGCAAATTAAAGAGAGTGATCTTTTTCGTTTTTTAAAGAAGAGACGAGGAAAGCTAGAGGCGGTTGTTATTACCGGCGGGGAGCCAACTATTCATAAAGATTTGCCAAGTTTTATTAGAAAAATAAAAAAATTAGGTTATTTAGTAAAGCTAGATACAAACGGCTCTAATCCTAAAATGCTAAAAGAATTAATAGATAGAAAATTAATAGACCATCTTGCCATGGATGTTAAAGCTTCGCAAGAAAAATATAGTAAAATTACCGGCGTAAAAATAAATTTTGATAATATAAAAAAAAGTGTTAAAATAATAATAGATAGTAAGCTACCGCATGAATTTAGAACCACTCTAGCGCCTGGATTATTAACAAAAGATGATATTAATAAGATAGGTAAAATAATAAAGGGGGCTCAAATCTGGTATTTACAGAAATTTAAAAAAGACACAGAGTTAATTAATGACAAAATTAAAAAGAACAAAAATTTTAATGAAAAAGAAATAGAGGAAATGGCTGAGATTGGAAAAAAATACGCTAAAAAGTGTGAAATTAGGTAAGTATTTAATTTACGCGCCTGGATTTATTAAGATAATAAATTTTCTCCACCTTAGTTATTAAAAATTTGCATTTTAATAAATAGTCATGAGGGCTGGGGACTGTTTACTCCACGGTAACATTAATAAAAAATATAGAAGCAAAAAAATTTCATTAAAAAGATCAATCGTTTAAATTCTAATTTAATTAATTACTACTAATATGCCTATTAATTTGCCAAAATCTTCGGAGCAAAATATCAAGGAATTACTTGAGAAAAATTTGGAATTAAGCCAAGACATGCATAAAATGGTCAAAAGCATTAAAAACTATGTAATTGGCCAGAGAATTTGGTTTGTAATTAAACTTTTAATTATTGCCATACCGCTAATAGTTGGCTTTATTTATCTACCGCCGCTATTAAAGGATTTATTTGTTCAATATAAGGAATTATTGGGTGGGGTTAGCGGAGCTAGCAGCAATTTAGAAAGTTTATTTAAGGAAAGCGGTTCATTAGAGGCGCCAGAGGAATATAAAAGATTATTAAAGTAATATGGGGGAAAATACAATATTTTCATGCAATGTTTATAAAAAAGCAAAAAAAATTCCTAGAGGCAAAATAACTACTTACAAAGAAATTGCTCGAGCCATAGGCGGGCCAAAAACAGCCAGAGCCGTAGGCAATGCAATGCATAGAAATCCTTACGCGCCAATAGTGCCATGCCATCGGGTAGTAAAAAGCAATGGATGCATCGGCGGATTTGCTAGCGGTGTTAAAAAAAAGATTAAAATGCTGGCAGACGAGGGAATTACAGTAAAAGGTGGCAGGGTAGTAGATTTTGAAAAAGTTTTATACAAATTCAGATAGAAAATAGAATCTCAGGATTTTTTAAAACTATACAGGAGACACTATGAGGCACTTTATATAGTAGTCTTTTTTTATTTGCAAAAAGCATGAAATATTATATAATATTAATGCGTATTAAAAAATAAATACCATTGAATTAAATTTAAAAAATTGGCATAGTAAAAACTGTAAGAAATGTGTTGCCCTGAAAAATTACTTCGTGATAGCTTCGTGAACTTGTTGGTAGCATTTTTCCCTGTTAAATTAGTAAGTATTTAACGGTGTAAATTACTGATTTCGACAAAATTATTTATCCAGTTAGATTATAGAATATCTAGCAGGATGAACAATCGACCTTTTACCCCGCCCCGCGTTTGACGTGGGACGAAGCAGGAAGGCTTTTTTTAACAGGGTAAAGTAGTAAAATATTTGCATTTTATTACTGTTTTCTATGGCTTTGTTGCACGAATAACAACAAAATAATTATTTAATGATATAATATTAGTAATAAAACAAAAATTAATACTAATATTATGCCAAAAAACAAAAACACAAAAGTAAAAAAGAGTAAAAGTAGCAACAAATCCAATAA
>JBDRJA010000062.1:0-7796 GCA_043815345.1 Patescibacteria group bacterium
GGGGTTAATAATTTCCTTGCCAAGTTTATCTAAATAACCTCCGATTCGCAAGGCCGGAATACTCCCCCCGGCCAAATGTAAATCAGAGGCATTTTTCTCAATCGCTTGTTTAAAATAAGTTAAAATATCCATATATTAAAACCATAAAAAATTACACTTTGATGTCTTTCCCCATTGAACTTTTCCCTTTATTAGGTCTTCCACTTTTACTATAAGCATCCTCTCTTGGTATTTCTTTTATACTCAAAACCCATTTCTCGTAAAGTTTATCTAATTTTTCTGTATCTCCAGCATCCGCTGCTTCTTTAGCGGCATTTAATTCTTGCCCTAATTCCCTGCCTACTCCCCTATCAGGATGCAATAATTTAACCAATTCTCTGTATTTATCATGCGGTCTTTTTTCAATTTTCCCTAAACTTCCTTCTATTTTCTCCATAAATTAATGTTAAATGTATTTATTATTGCTTTAATTTATTATAACACCGAATAACTAAAATACAAATGTCAAATTTGTATACCTATCTTCAGGCGAATCTCTAGCCATCCTTCTTTATTTAAACGAAAACACTAATAATATCGCTCGTTATACGTTACGCTTTATGCGTTTTGAGAATTCGCATCCGCAGTACTCCTGTCGATAAAGTCCTAATTCCTTTGACAACTCCACGGACTTTTTAAACCCATTCTGCTTTTTAAAATCTTTATCATAAAATTTAACACCGTACTTCGTCTCTAGCTTTTTGCCAATTTCACTAATGGCTTTAGCATCTTTATGCGGACTTATAGTTAGCGTAGAAGTAAAATAATTAAATCGTTCTTTCTTTGCCATGTGAGCCGCGCTTTCCAGCCGATCTCTATAACAAATCCGGCACCTCTCCCCTCTTTCTAAATTTTTTTCATGGCCTTTAATTTTATTAAGCCATTCCTTATGATCATATTTTCCAATAGTTAATTTAAGCCTAAACTTTCTGGCTATTTTATTTGCCTCTTTTAACCTTTTATCATATTCTCGAGCAGAATAAATATTCGGATTATAAAAATATAAAATTACTTCATATTCTTTTTGCAGATCTTTTGCAATATAAACTCCGCAACCAGCGCAACAAACATGAAGTAGTAATTTTGATTTTCTAGGCTTCAAAAAATATACAAATACTACCACTAAAACACTGCCTAAAACTCCAGCCAAAAAATCATACTCGGAAGTAAACCTGCCAGGTACAAACAATTGATGATACTCAATTGCCATTGCATAGATAGAGCTACACAGAGCGCTAATAAAAATAGCTAACCAATATGTAGATAATAGTTCTTTTAATATATTTAACAGCAAATATGTTAAAACAGCAAACAAAAAAAGATGGACAAATTTATCAAAAAAACTAAAGCCGAATTCTACCCCTTCTTCAACCGGAAAGCTTGTTATCTTAAATATAAAAAAAATCCAACATAATATTAAATATATTTTAGCTAGTTTTTGCATATTTATGTTGTCGTTGGCGTCCTCGCCTACGACATAAAAGGGATTTTAAAAACAGGCTGACTTTTATTTTAATGCTTCTGCTATTTTCTCCCCAAACTCTTTAGCTGAGCTAGGGCCATCAGCCGTAATAATTTTACCATCAATAGTTACGCTCTCTCCAGTGTAATCGGCTCCTCCGGCTATCAGATCATCTTTATTGTCTGCCCAAACAGTAGCCCTTTTATTATCAAAAATTCCTGCTTTTGCTAATATTGATGGAGCAACACATATAGCCGCAGTTAACTTACCTGCGTTATAAAATTTCTTAGCTAAAACCTGCAAACTTTCATCATCAATAATTTGAGCCATGCCAGGCCCGCCGATGAAAACAACCGCTTCAAAATCTTCAACACTAACTTCGCTAACTGTTAAATCAATATTTACTTCTGTACCTTCGGCTCCTATAGCTTTACCGCCTTGGATTGAAGCAACACTTACCTCTATGCCATTTTCCTCAAAAATTTTCCTTGGTTCAGTGTATTCCTGATCGCGAAATAATTGCGGCGCGATTACCATTAGTATTTTATTTGTTTCGGCTTGTTCTTGATTATCTATACCCATAGATTTAATATCTGATGACCCGACATTATTCTGGGCCATACAACCAGTTAAAAATAAAAGTGTGATTAATAAATATAGTTTATACATAAAAAAGTCAATTAGTTAATTAACTAATCACTCGACTTTTGAAATACAGTAAACCCAACCACCAAACCCAACATTACCATAAACAACACAAATAGCGCCAGTAGCTTTCCCGCGCTTTGCAAAAATATTCCGCTTACTCCGAAACTAGCCGCTAAAAAATAATATATTAAAACCGTTTTTCTTTGCCCTATTTTTAAATCAAGCAAACGATGGTGCAAATGAAGTTTATCCGCGAATTTAAAAGGATTTTTTCCTTTAATTGAACGCCGTATAATTGTCCAGATTACATCCAATATCGGGATTCCCATAATAAGCAGTAAAATAGCGATTTTCCCTCCGGAAATAATAGCGAGCACTCCTAAAATATAGCCCAAGAGTAAAGACCCGCCTTCTCCTAAAAATATTTTCGCCGGATGCCAATTAAAAATTAGGAAGCCTAAACAACATGCGCTTAAAATTAAAGCGGCTATTCCAATATCCGGCTGATAGTACTTAGAAGTGATTGTAAATAAAAAAATAATAATTCCTCCGATTGCGGTTACGCCGGTTACTAAGCCGTCCACTCCGTCCAATAATTTCGTAGTATACATCATGCCCATCAACCAAAATATTATAATTAAATCTGAAATTACAACAAAAGAATGAATAATTCCTCCCCACTCCATTATAGGGATTTGCCATTTATCTAATAATAAAAAACCGCCAAGAGGATTAGTAATTTTTCCAATTTCTACTCCACCGACAATTACGCTTATGGCCGCTAAAATAGGAAAAATTATTTGATATTTTGGCTTTAAATTATATTTATCGTCCAAAAATCCGCCTATTACTAGAATAAGGGCGCCAATAAAAAAACCAAGCCAATGGTGCGCCTCTAAATTACCTTCTAAAAGTTTATCACGAACAAAATATAAAACAATAAAAAAGGATAAAAAAATCGCTATTCCGCCTAATAACGGAACCGCCTTTTCATGAATTTTTCGCTTATTTAGAGGAAAATCAACAATATTAAGCTTCAAGGCAATTTTTCTAATAAACCAAGTAAAAACCACTGAAAGTAAAGCGGTTATAATAAAAATAATAAAATAAGTTATCCACATGCTTGACATATTGCTAATAACACTTTATAGTAAAAATATTGTTTGTTAAAATAAAGGTTTATTGTTTACTATTTGTTCTACAAAAGGAGGAGGAAATGCAAATAAATCCTGACATTACTGCTCAATTTACTGACCTCTCAAAAGCATTTTTATTAACAAACGGTAGCAGTCTGCCCAAAAGACAAATCACAAGTGCTCTTTTCCGTATTGGAATTCCTCATGTTGTATTTATAAAATCACCAAACAAACAGATTATTGCTAACGCAAATAATCGGGGGTATCCGATACTTAATATAACAAGGAATAACAAAATTACTATTCATAGACCCGGGTAATAAATTCAAAAATTGAAAATTCAAGGAGAATTTGATGCAGCACGCTGATCCTGAGTTTGAAGGAAAATTACAAGCCTACACCCAAATTGTACTTCACTTACTCGCCAAACAAGGGCCTGTAAAATTTCAGGATGACATTATATCCAATGGTTATCATCCTGTAGTCGGGGATATATTTAATAATTTTTTTGTCAAAAATAATACCCCAAGCTACTAAAATATTCCAAGGACGTGAATTAACCGCACACACAAGGTTAACCAGCGTCTTTCTTTTTTTACACAATATCTTCTTCGAATTATTTTAAATATAATAACTTAACTATCTAGCAATTGAGCAATTCACCAATCGCAATTCTTAAATCTTAAATCTTAAATCTAAATTTTAAAGTTCCCGTCCTTTCTCAATCCGCACTTCAGCGTTAGCGTCAATTACAACCGTATCCCTCCGGCTTAGCCTTCCTTCTAAAATAAAATTAGCGATTTTATTTTCAATTTTTTCCTGGATTAGCCTTCTTAATGGCCGAGCTCCGAATTTTGGATTATAGCCTTCTTGAGCTAAACTACGAACTCCCTCTTCTTCGGCCCGCAAACTCATCCCTTTAGCTTTTAGCATTATGTTAACTTTGTTAAGCATCAGCCTTGTAATATCAACTACTTCTTCCTGCCCTAAAGGCTTAAATACGATAATGCCGTCAAAACGGTTAACTAATTCAGGCCTTAAATATTTATTTAAATGCTCATCAATTAATACTTGCCTTATTTTTTCTATTTCTACGCCAGCTGATATTTCTTTTTGAATAAAAACAGATCCAATATTAGAAGTGGCTATAATTATACAGCTTGTAAAATCAATTGTTTTCCCCTGCCCGTCAGTTAAGCGTCCGTCATCCATAACCTGCAAAAATAAATTCAAGACATCGCCTCCAGCTTTTTCAAACTCATCTAGTAATATTAAAGAGAAAGGCTGTTTGCGTACTGCTTCCGTTAAATAGCCTGCCATGCCTTGCCCGTCGCCAATCATTTTCTTTATGCTGTCTTGATGCTGATATTCGCTCATGTCAATTCGAATCATGTAATCCTCTTCCCCAAAATAAACCTGCGCTACGGTTTTAGCTAATTGAGTTTTACCTACTCCTGTCGGACCCAAAAATAAAAAATTAGCAATCGGGCGCTTATTTTCACGCATTTGGGTCCTTGCTCTCCGTAAGCTACTGGCTACCATCTCAACTGCCTCTTCCTGGTCTATCATCTGCTCATGGATGTATTTTTCTAAATTTAATAATCGTTCACTTTCTTGAGCGGCGACTTTATGGACCGGAATTCTAGTAATACCGCTAATCGCTTCCGCAATATCATCTTTAGTGCAAAGGCATTGGCTAGGGTCAAGAGAGCATCTCTTAGTTATACCAATAGCCGCCCCTTCTAAAATTTCTATCGCTTTTGCCGGCAAATATTTATCATGAATATATTTTGAAGCTAATTCAATGGTTTTCTCTATTGCATTATAGGAAAAATACACTTTATATTTATTTTCCAGAAAACCAATTTTACTTTCAACCATTTGAATCGCCTGATTACCAACCGGCTCATTAATTATTACTCTTGCCATAGCGTTGCCAATAGCATTTTTTTCAATATATTTAGCATAATTATCTTCTGTCGCGCTAGATAAGCAATACAAAATATTTCTCTCAATTGCATTAGATAAAACTTCTGCTAACTCTAAGCTTTCCTCTCCTCCGACTGAAATGCCTGATAGATTCTCTAAATTTTCTATATATAAAATAATATTACCTGCCCTTTTAATTTCTTCCATAACAACTTGCAGTCTTTCTTCTGCTTTTACCGGGCTAGCTCCGCTAATTAACCTTGCTAAATCTAATTCAACTAATCTCTTGTCCCGTAAAAATCCCGGTACTTCTTCTTTAACCATTAATTTGGCCAACCCGTAAATAATACTTCTTTTACCAACTCCAACCGCTCCGGTTAAAATTACTCCCCTTCGGCCGCTTTCAAAAATTCTAAAAATATTTTCTAATTCTTTGTCTCTGGCTACGCATAAATCAAGCCTGCCCCATTTAGCCGCTAAAGTTAAATCATACGAAAAATGATTTAAAATCGGTGTAGCTACGGCCGTATAAGCCCTATTCATGCCCTTGCCAGGCTTAAAACGGGCTGCTTTTTTATATAATTTATTATTTTCCAGTATCTCTTTATTCGATCTAAACCATTGTATTACGTTTTTTATTTTATTCTGATCAACCGCAAAATCATAGAGAATTTCCTCTAAAATTTTATCTCTTTTTAGGCATGGTATTATAAAATTTATTGGCATAACCTTTTTTTGGCCAAGCTCATATGCTTCTATGTAAGACTCAACTAATGCTTCCTTTAAACTCCTTGAAAGCTCTAGGCGCTTGTTTGCGCCATTATTCTCTGATTGATTTTGCAATTGATTCTTTATTTTCTCAATTATTTTTTTACCATTAACGTTTAACCGAATAAAGAGATTTATTACTTCCTTATCCTTAAGTATGCTAAAAAATAGATGTAATATATTTACTTCTGCTAAATTATATTTATTCGCTAATAGATAAGAATCCTCAACTGCTTTTATCGCGGGATAACTATATCCGCGAGAAACGTCAATCTTCTTTTTATATTTCTTTAATTCGCTCCAATTATTAGGTGCTTTTTGGCCGGTCTTGGCCCTAATATAATTAAAGGGAGGGAATCTGCCTATTATTTTTTCTTTAAATTTCTTTATTTTTACTTTACTCGCCTCTTCCTCGCTTAACCTATAAATAATAAACATATCGGCTATCGTGCTGACCCAAAAAAATAAAATCAACAAATTTCTAGTTCTCCAAAAAGCAAAAGCATCATATTGAGCTGAATTTGCGCTTGTTTTCCATAGCCACCAGCTTAATGCAATTAAACCCAGTACTCCGATTAAAAAAGCCGTTAAATTTATAAATAAGTGAAGTCCTTTCTTAATATGCCTTAGCCTTATCACGGCCTTGCCTAATTTCAAATCCCAATATAAAAATTTTCCTTTGAAAAAACAACCTAATCCTGGCCCGGAGCATTCAGGGCAATTTAATCCAAGTTTATCCCTGCCTTTGCCTTCGCATTTTGGGCAAGCTATTAATTGTACACCTGATTCAGCTTCTTTCATTTGTTATAAAGCTAGTTGAAAAAATATTTCGTAAATTATAAATATTGGAAAAATTATCCAAAAACAAAAAATGGCCAAAACTATTATTAGCCAAAATAACAATATTAAACTGCGCATTAATATCTGAAACAACCTAACAATAAAACTTATTAATATGCCCGGCCAATCATATTGGCCATACATCGGCCGATGGATATTTTTTATCCAAACAAGAAGGGCTAATTTTTTCTGTTTATTGGATAAAAAATTGATTAAGCTAATTATTAACTTACCCAAACCGCGTGAATACCACCAAAAAGGAAAATAAAGCACATCCCTAATTAACTCAGTAAATATTTTAATACTATAAACCGTATAATTATTAGTAAGCATAATCTTAGGTAATTTGTAATTAGAAATTAGTAATTCGGATATTTATCTAAAAATAATTATAAATCACTTTATTTAACACATTACAAATTCTAAATTACTGATATAATTATAACATATTACTCTAACTTGACACAACTCAATCTATTTGATATATTAAACAAAGTAATTAGATAAAATGATTAATAAATTTATTCATTCTTAAATCTTAAATTATAATTATATGGCTCATAAAAAAGCCGGCGGTTCAACAACTTTAGGCCGGGATTCAATTAGTAAAAGGCTGGGAATAAAGCTCTCTGATGGCCAATTTGCCAAAGTTGGCTCTATTATAATTCGCCAAAGGGGAACTAAATACCACCCCGGCCAAAACGTAAAAAAAGGCAAAGACGATACCCTTTTTGCTAACATAGCTGGTGTTGTAAAATTTACTACTAAAAAATTATTAAAATTTAATAATAAATTAAAAGACACAAAAATAGTAAGCGTTTTGCCGCAGAAATAATGGGTCATACGCAATATGTCTGGAACAAACATTAAAGTTGATATATAATTTGAGATAGAATTACAATTAATCATCTCAAATTATGGGAAATAAAAATGTATTAGAATTATTTTTGCCCGAAGGAACACTAGACTGGTTT
>JBDRJA010000063.1:0-26955 GCA_043815345.1 Patescibacteria group bacterium
ATCATATAATTTGGATAATGTCTTATCCCATAATTATATAACCTGCCGAATCCATTGCAATATTTATATTTAAACCCTATTTTCATACATATTGGCCGCCTTTGGCGTCCAATATGTGAGTGAACTTATACAAAAAAATAAAACAGTCCTAATTTGAATTACCAAATAAGACTGTTTATTTTATTTTTATATTATTTTATTATTTTAAATAATCCATAGGATCAACCGGCGTACTATTGAACTGTACTTCAAAATGAAGGTGAGGCCCGGTGGAAAACCCCCCGGCGCCAGGCGTGCCAGGAATACCGCCGCTTAGACCGATTATATCGCCGCTAGAAACCTCATCGCCAACTTCTACCTGAATTTCAGATAAATGGCCATAAACTGTTTTATAAATATCATTATGTTCAATGATAAGATAACTAGTTCCCTCGTCGCCGCCATCAACGACAGAAATAACTAAACCAGATGCGGCCGCTTTAACCGGTGTGCCTTGAGCTGCGCCTATATCAATTCCTTGGTGTTCAATTTCAGGCGCAAAAGGATAATTAGGATCATAGAAGCTATAATTTATATCTCCGGAAACCGGCCAAATTAATTCTAGTCCGCTTTCTAAAGGATTTTCTAATTCAAGGCTCCCAGTTACACTTACGCTTACTTTATTAGTGTTATCATTGAATTTAGCCTCAATTTTAGATTTTTTTCCTCTAGCTTCTAAATTACTAAAATATACTTCAAAATTATCTTCTAAAACGTCTTTGCTGGCATCTATGTAAACATCAAAATATAACTCCTCGTTAACTTCAAGGTCATAGCCGCCCAGGCTGATAAAATTAGAACTAGCCACTGGCTTTGTTGCTCTGCCTATTTTTTTGGCGCTAGCCTCTTCCCGTATTTGTAAATTACTATAACCTAAACTATAAGAAAAGCCAGCCTTCGTAGTATTAACGGTAATATATTTTAAATCTAATATTTCCTGGCCAGTATTTTCTATTTTAAAAGTGGCTACTAAATTACTATCTTCACCAGCTTCAACCACTCCACCGGAAATAGCCTCGAGACTAACGATATTATCAGCAAAAGTTGTTATATGGCTTCTAGTGTTTAATCCGTGAATAGCGGTCTTTACACCTGATTTATTTCCTAATGCTATCACTTCGGTAATCATTAACTCGGTTTCTGATACTTTAAGATCTTCTTCGGTATCAGCGTAAATTTTAACTTCTACTCTCTTGCCTTCTTTAAATTTATAAGTAAACCCCTCAAAGGTAAAAATATTACTATAAGGCCTTTCAATAGTGGCTCCCTTTTTACTTGCCCCAATATATAATTTTATATTGCTAAAACCATTATCATAAGTAATTGAACCGGAAGTATCACCTTTTGAGAGTGTTAGGGAGCTAATATTAATATCTTCCCCAGTAGAGGACTCAAGCATGAAACTGGCAATTTTTACTTTTTTCTCGCCCTTAGCGCGAGTTTGTTCGCCAAGATCAGAGTTATTGTAAATATATAAATTTGACCGGCTAATAGTTAAAGTTTTGCCTATTACGTTAACTTCATCAGTATAGTATTGTCCGCTTGGTAATTTGTACGTTATCTTGTTCAAAGATATTGCATAAATATTTCCGCTTTGGGCTTCGCTGGGAATTTCAGTAACTAAAGCTAAAGTTAATTCATCCTTTGATTTAAGTTCTTGTTTCTTCAAGTCTAAAGTGGCCTGGCCGCTGTTTAAAGCGCCAGCTTTAAGTGAACTAATAACCTCGCCATTGTCATAATTAATAAGAAAAATTGTTTCGTCTAAATTCGAAGCTAAAGCGGATTTATCCAGGCTAACTTCTATATTTTCCAAAGTAATTTTTTGAATATCGCTTCTTACTTCAAATAAACCGATAATAGTTCCTGACTGATTTTTAAACACGTTCTTACTGGTCTTTAAATCCTTGGCAATAACTCCGATATCTTCTCTAATAATATTTAAGGTTTCGTCAAGGTGCGTAAATTTAGAAGTTAAATTATAACCGTAATCTTCGCCTTGGGCGTTTATCTTTATTAATTTTAAATTGATATTTTTTCCTTCGCCATTTAAAATATCAGCGTATAAAGTAAAAACATCATAGCTGCCCCTATCTATTTTATAATTATTAAGTGTGAATTTTATTTCTCTGGTTCCGCTTATCTCACTTATTTGAGCTATTGTTTCATTTTTTTTATTTTTTAATTTAAAGTTATTAAGGTTATCAAATAAAGATGAGCCGTAATTTTCAAAAGTTAATTCTTTAATTATAATGTCTTCCTGGTTAGAAGTTTCCTTAATCCTATATTCAGTTAATATTTTATCAGTAGTTCCGATAATTGCTTCACTGCCGGCAGTGATTACTGATTCTTGATAAGCCTTAATTTCTCCCAAGAGGTTAGTGGCGTCAATTAAATAAATTATATTTGAACTAAGAGGAAAAGTTCCTTGGACAAAAGCATCCGTAGATATGTAATTATTATCATTCATTATAATCCGGAAATAGTGGCCGCTTAAGCTATCATAACTATCAACTAAATCTAGATAAATTCCTATTTTTTTGACTTGGCCTTCAGAAATTACCACAGGATTAGATGCAAGGTTAAAAGTAACTGTTTTCTTGTCTAGCGAACCGTCAATTTTATAACTATCTTGATTAATATCTTTTAAATATATATTTTCAATTATTTGAGAATTAAAAACACCGATTAAATTTAATTTTAACTCCTTAATTTCTACTACTCCTTTTTCACCGCTAAAATTAAATACCGCTACTAAATTATCAATAGTGCCTACTGAAGCATAATACTTATCAGGACTACTAGAGTCTAATCCGGCTAATATTAGACCAGTAGGATAATCAGGGTTTCCGCCGAATTTTAAATTAGTTAAAGTGTATGAATCTAAATCCTCCTGGCTAATAGTAACTATATCACCCCAATTAAAACCGAATCTTTTGAATTCTCCCTCGCTAAAAATTAATGATTTTTGATTTTTATAAATATTATAAACCGCTGGATTGTTGGCAGTTTTCACTAAATAAACATCTTGCCATTTATCTAGCATCTCCTGGCTAACTATTTTAATATCACTCCATTTATTTCCATAAGACAAATAAGCGGCTTCAGTGTTATAGGCTTTTTTCATGCCTCTATTATGATCTAAATAATAAACCGTGGGATTATTAGCGGTTTTAACCTGCATAATACCCGGATCAAGGCCATAAGCGGCAAAGGCATTTTGACCAACAATTAAAAATACCCCTAAAAGACTTAGGCTTAAAATTATTAGAGTAATTGCGCTGAATTTAAGAGTAAATTTCATAAATTTATTTAAAATTAGCTAAAATATATTAATTTATGACCAAATATGAATTTTCTTATTAGAATATATTATAATAACATATTTCTTAAAATATGTCAAATTACCAAAGTACCTTTATGATAATAAGCGTATGCTTAAAAATATTCTACAAACAATTTAACTATCATGCAATTTAACGTTATTTTGCCTTACGGGAAAAGCCGCATCCGCGAATGCGGTAAATACGAATTTAAAAATTTACACCCTATGCTCTTTGGCACAGAAAATTAATAATAAATAGGCAGAAACCTTATTACACCCCGCGGTCTCTGTCGCAGGGCAGTTGACAATGCAACAATTTATTCCTCAATCTTATATAACTTATACAAAGTAAAATCATCCGTGATTCTCTTCACTTCTTCAATCCGTAAACCAACTTCAGCTAATTTACGATTATTTAAATATTCTATATCAATATCTCTTAAAGTAAAATTATAATAATACAAAGGTATATAATTAACTAGTTTAGAATAATGGCTATTCATAATATTATTATCAAATAAACCGACAATTACTTTTCTCTCTGGAAAAAATAATTTATCATGATAACTGGTTACTATTGCTGAATTGCTTTCGGTTAATTCAAGGACTTTTTCAAAACTTTTTTTGGCTGAATAATTCTTTTGAATTGAATAATATAAGCCTTCTTCAGAGCCAAACATTACGAAATATAGAGATATTATATAAATTAACGCTATTAAAAATACTTGGCTGCTATTTGCTAAAAAATTTTCACTGGGTTTTTTAAAATATTTCTTAAAAAAATCTCTTAAGTAGTTACGCTTTTTCATGTACTCCCCTATTTGCATTTGCTTTGCTTCTCTAATATTCTTTTTTACTCCTTTTTTAAGAAAAGTCTGCATGTTTGAATTTATCCCATTTATTCCTGAGCTTGTATCATATACGGCCTTAGTAAACTTAATTATAAACATGCTGGCAAAAGGAAAAGCCCCTAAATAAATTGGCAGCCAATAGCGGGTATATGAATTCCCTATCGTAAAGCTTTCCTGGTCAGGATTATCAAAAAATTCCCAACTTCCATAATAAATAACTAAAATTAAAGAAAATGTTAAATAAGATAAAAAATAAAGTAAATGCTTCTTTTTCCATTTATAAATCTTCTGTAAAAACATAAATAATCCAAGCAAAGCCAAACTAAAAATCCACCAGAACATACTTATAAAATAATGATAAAACATTCTTAATGACTGGCGGGGATGAAAGCCAAAATGAAAAATATTATTTATTATTTTTTTTAGTAATTCTTTATGATAAGATAATTCACCAACAAAAGTAGATTTAACTAGATCTGTGCCGGCATCAGCAACGTTCCTTATTGATTCGTTCATGGAAGTATATCCTCCCTTAACAGGCGAACTATATAAAACCTGGTTATAGTAGATAATTGGTATAAAAGTTAAGAAAAGCATTAATAAAAAAACCATTAGCTTAATAAAGCCTATTTTCCTAATATTTATCAATCCGGCGATAATTAAAAATGGTAATATCCATATTAACTCTGATGTCCGGGTAATAATCGCTAAGCCAATAAAAAAACCGGCAAAACCGGAGTACATTATTTTTAACCATTGCCCTGATCTTATTTTAAATATTTTGAAAACTTCTTTTCTGTTATTATTTATCATCAAAACCGCATAATACAGACCTATAATTAGCAAAACTATAAAAAGTACGTTATGAAACATGCTTCTAGCTGTGTAATAAATATAAACGGGAAATGAGGCAAGCAACAAGGCGGATAGTAAAGCGTTCTTCTTATTAAATATTTTTTTAATTAGTAAATAAAAATAGACAATGCCTATTGCCGCGAAAAAGGGAGTTAAAAAAGGCAAAACTTTATAACTAGTTAATTTAACAATTGATCCATAAATTAAGATAATTCCCAAGAAGCTTACCGGCTTAAGATTCCCAGAATCACTTCTAAAACTCCTTGGATGCATAATGTCATTAACATAAAGATTGTAATTTTCAGTAATGGTTAATTCTCCGGTTTGGCCAAATAATTTAGAAAAAGTATAATTAGCGGCTTCATCGGGTGAAGCCCATTTTACAACATCCTGTACTGAGTTTGCCGAAGTATCATCTTGCTGGGTAATAAAAATATAGCTAGAAGTTCCAATAAAAAAAGCTAGAGCCAATATAACTAATACTACCCAATGCCAATATTTTTTAAACCAATTTTTTACTGATTTTAGTGCCATATTAAGTATTTTCTAGAGTATCTTATTTAAATCACCTTAACAAAAAAAACTAATTTTGGCAATAAAAAAGAGGTGTACGATTTGTACACCTTAAAGATCTTAATAAAGATCGGATAGCCTTTTGGTTAGGTCAGCTAATTCCTCCATTCTGAAGGGTTTAGTAATATAGCCACTAGCCCCAACTTCCTTGGCAATTTCATTAAGATAATCTGGCGAATATCCTGAATTAATCACAAAAGAAAAAGTTCTATCGGTCCCATCTTTAATCATACTGACTAAATTATGACCGGTGTGCTCTCGTACCCTTTTGTGAATTATAGATATGGATTCATCATTTATTTCAATTTCAATTGAGTCGAAAATCCTATCTATATCGCAGAAAACAATTTTTATTTTTTCATTTGCAAGAAATATTCTTAAGGCCTCCTCGTTGTCCCTTGAATAAAAAATATTTTCTGGAGGAAAACCAACAATAGCAAGCATTTCTTTCATAACATCAAAAATCATCTCTTTTTCATCGTCCACAATGAGGATGCCCACATCTTTTTTAAAGTCCAAAGGTTTAATTTCCAATTTTTACCCTCCTATTTATTTTTATCATTATTTGTATAATGACCAGTTATTATACACAAATTTTCAGTATATGTCAAGCATATTAAATTTATCTTAAAATATGCTACAATAAATATATATCTTTAAATTAATCACAAAAATTTCATATTAAAACTCATGAAAAAATACATAAGTTACACCTTTGCTTTATATTCCATTTTAATCTTTTTATCACTTCTCTCCATTTTTGGAGCCCTGGTTTATTATTTTTATTCTTTAAACTCTATGGGAATTGTAATAAGTCTATTTTTAGCCATTATTTCATTTATTCTACTACAATTATATTCAAAAATTATACATAAGCCATTTTTCTGTGATGATGGATTGACTTATAATAACATGCCGCCTGATAAAAAGCATACTGCAATTTATTATATCCTGTTTACTGCTTACTGCTTACTATTTACTGTCTCAATTTACATTTTATTCAAATCCCAAACCACCGAAGCTATAATTTCTCCCTGGCAAGTTATACCAAGCTATTTTTTCCTATTCTACGGTCTAGCCACAGCCATAATAATAACAATTATTTTGCATGGATCTAATAATTTAGCAATCAAACAATTTAACTATTTAACAATATTTCTAATCTCACTGCACTATTTCTTATCTTTTTCAATTGCTCTAATTATTTATAAAATCGGCTACGGCTTTGATCCGTTTATCCATCAAGCTACTGTTGACTTAATAAATAAAACAGGGGCTGTAGAGCCAAAGACTTTTTATTATTTAGGACAATATTCTTTAGTTGTAATACTGCATAAAATCACAACTTTATCCCTGGTTTGGCTTGATAAGCTATTAGTGCCGATTTTAGCAGCTATCTTTTTGCCAATTACTTTTTTTCAATTTCTAGAAAAATGGTTTAAAGATAAGACTACAAATTTTCTGCTTCTTATTACTTTATTATTACTTCCTTTTTCATTTTTTATTGTTACCAACCCGCAAAATTTAGCCTTTTTATTTTTAATTATAACTATTTTTTTGGGCCTGGCTTGCTCAAGTACTACTGAATTAATAATAGTTTATTTATTGGCTTTAACTTCCCTGGTTATCCATCCTCTTGCCGGTATTCCAGCCCTGTTGTTTGCTTTAGCTCTAACGGTTTACCATTCTGATAAAGCTAAGCTAAAAAAATATTTGTTTTTTTTAATTTACAGTTTATCAGCCATAACTCTACCCCTAGCCTTTTATTTCCTTGGAAAAAATCAAATCACCAACCTTAATGACTTAGCAGTCCAAACTGGATCCGAAAAACTTTCTAATTTAAAAAAATTAATAATGCCGGGTCAAGAAAATTTTATACTTAACTTCATTTATCTGTACAGCTTTAACATTAAGTTTATTATTGGAATCTTAGCTTTAGCAGGCTTAATTATCTACTTATTTCATAATAAAAAATGTAGAATCTTTCTTCTTAGTTTTGGCATGTCTTTATCTTTATTTATTGCTTATTTTTTAACTAAGCAACTACCATTTAACTTTTTAATCACCTACGAACGCCAAAATTATTCCGATAGAATTTTAATTGCAGCTATTATCTTTACTTTACCCTTTATAATAACTATACTTTATTGGCTTATAGATAGAATTAAAAATCAAAAAAAGACTGTAAGTATTCTCTTTTTTATATTTGCCTCCATCCTTATAACCGCTTCACTTTATTTATCTTACCCTCGCTTTGATAACTATTTTAATTCACATGGATATTCTATTAGCCAAAATGATATAGAAGCCGTTCATTGGATTGAAGAAAACACAGATAAAAACTACATAGTGCTTGCCAACCAGCAAGTAAGCGCCACCGCTCTTCGTGAATTTGGATTTAATCATTATATTACAGTCCCTCCTCCTTACGATGGAGCGGGCCAGGGGGAGATTTACTTCTATCCAATTCCCACCTCCGGCCAGCTTTATCAATATTACTTAAACATGGTTTATGAAAAACCCAACAAAGAAACAATGCAAAAAGCCATGGATTACGCCGGGGTTAAGGAAGCCTACTTTGTCCTAAATAAATATTGGTGGGCTTTTGATAAAATATTAGAAGAAGCTAAACTAGAAGCAGACAACTGGCAAGAAATTGCCAATGGAGAAATATACGTATTTAAATATGTAAAATAATCAATATTATAAAATATTCTGTTTTTGTGTTTTAGTGTTTTTTTGTTTTCGTGTATAACGGATTCATCCTTCTCAACTTCTTAATAATCTCGGGCATTACTTTTATTACTCTTTTAATATCCTCTTTAGAGTTATTCTTGCCTAAACTAAACCTGATAGAGTTATGAGCGATCTCTTTTTTTATTCCCATTGCTAGAAGTACATGAGACGCTTTTAAACTGCCCGAGGCGCAGGCTGAGCCGGTTGAAACCGCTATCCCTTCTAAATCAAGTGAAATTAGAATAGACTCCCCTTCTACTCCTAAAAAAGAAAAATGGGCGTGGGCTTGGGTAGCAATATTTCGATCAGTATTCAAAATAACATCAGGAATATTTTTCTTAATTCCATCTACAAGCATGTCTCGTAATTTGGCGATATATTTGTTATTTTTTTCAACAGCTTTATTGCTAAGCAAGCTAACCGCTTTGCCAAGGCCAACAATCCCTGTCACGTTTAAGGTTCCGCTTCTCTTGTTGTTCTCATGATGTCCCCCAAGTTGAATTGCCTCAATTGGTATTCCAGATTTTACATATAGAGCGCCTACTCCTTTCGGGCCGTAAATTTTATGTCCGGAAAGACTTAGCATATCTACATGTAAATACTTAGTATTGCAATTTAAAAAATTTAAAGCTTGTGTAGCGTCAGTGTGGAAATAAATTGGTTGGGGCTTTTCACCTCTATTTTTCACTCTCATCTTCTTCCACTCATTCAATCTTTTGTCATTAATCTTCTTTATAATCTTTCCAATTTCCCTAATCGGCTGAATACTTCCTACTTCGCTATTAACGTACATTACGGAAACTAAGATGGTGTCGTCTTTTATGGCTTGTTTAAATTTTTCAACATTAACAACACCATTATTTTCAACTTGTAAATAAGTTACTTCTACGCCTTCTTTCTCTAATTTTAGGCAGGGTTCAAGAACAGCATCATGCTCTATTAAAGATGTAATAATATGAATTTTTTTCTTATTTTGTTTTTGCAGCGCTTTAATAATGCCCATAATCGCTAAATTATCTGATTCAGTAGCTCCAGAAGTAAATATAATTTCTTCAGAATTACAATTCAAAAACATGGCGACTTCAGCTCTTGCCTTGTCAACACCAGCAATAGCATCTTGCCCGAAATTATGGACCGAAGAAGGATTGCCGAATTTTTCACTAAAATAAGGCAGTATTGTATCCAATACCTCTTTGTCCATTGGCGTAGTCGCGCTATGATCAAAGTAAATTTTTTTCATAGTTTTGTTTTCCTGGTTCGTAAGCGAAAGATTCCGTGGCTTTCCCCGCTCGTGACGCAATATTATTAATTTAACCTATCCACAGCAACCGCATCTGATTGTTTTTGATTTTTCTTTATCATTAAATTTCTTCATCGGCTTGCCGCAACATTCAGGCTCTTTTTCTCCCTTTTTAATTTCGATAGTGGTTTCACAACCGCATTGACATATATATTTTGTCATATACTTGTATCTATAGTTATTACTATAAACAAATTTTTTTGTAAAATCTATAGATAGTTATTTATTATTAATAAATTTGCCTGCCCGACATGCTTCCACAGGCAAAGCAGGCGGCTAAAAAATTTGTAACTTGTAGTATTATTATATTTTTTGCACATTAACAACCTCTTTAACTTCTGGCACTTCCTTCTTAATCTCCGCTTCAATCCCCTGCTTTAAAGTCATCTCTGACATCGGGCAATGCGCGCAATGCCCGGTTAAACTAACTTCCACTTTTCCTGTTTTTTCGTCCCATCCTAAAAATTCTAAATCGCCGCCATCAGCCTGAAGGTTTGGCCTAATTTTTTCTAATGCTTTTTTGACTTTGTCCTCTGTAGTCTTGACGGAGGAGGATTTATTTTCCATATGACATTTATGTCATCCTGAACGTAGTGAAGGATCTTGAGAATAATTATTAAACTTCCTTACTTCCAGAATGATAAATAATATTTTAATTATATATTTTATATATTTCAAAAGCTTTTAAAGCCTGATTCCTTACATTCTTTAGCACAATATCATCTTCTAAATCATCCTTACTAAACCATCTATAGCCAAGCAGTTCATCATTAATTTTAAGCTCATCAGAATTTGTAGCTTTAGCAATATAAAATAAACTGCAATGATCATGGTCGCCCACGTTATGAACATCAGCGTAAAATGGAATTGCCAACTTTCTCTTTACATTATTATCTATTAAAGTATCACTTTGATTTAATATCTTAATATTAAGATTAGTTTCTTCCTTTGCTTCTCTAATAATAGTATCATCCGGTGTTTCATTTTTTTCAATATGTCCCCCAACTGGAAGCCATTTATTTAGCTTTTTATGATGAACTAAAAGCACCTTGTTGTCTGAAAAAATAAATACTGTGGCCACTAAATCTATTTTCATAATTATAACTTTACCAATTTCTTTCCTAAGGCAAAAGCTTTTTTAAGAATTTTTTTGTTTTTCAACACAGCGCCCTTTTTATTGGCTGAAGCTTTTAATTCTCCTATAATATTCAGCTTTAATGAAGAAAATGCTTTCTTCATGTCCTTAATTACGTATTCGGCATGCTCAATATTAGAGTTGCCGCAAACAGCGACCAACACCATTTTCTTCCCCTCAATTCTAGACTGATAATCTTCTGTTAAAAATACTCCCCAACGATCCAAAAAAATCTTTAATTGAGCCGTATAGCTTGCCCAGTAATTAGGGCTAGCCAAAACTACAACCTCTGCCTCTTTAATTTTTTTAAATAAAACCTGGCAATCATCATTAATAGGGCACTTCCCTGTTTTTCTGCATTTTTCTAAGCCCTGGCATAATTTTATATTCATGTCATTTAAAAATATCTTTTCTATTTCAACTTTTTTGTCTTCAAGCTTTACACCCTTAATTAAACTATCCACTAATAATTCGGTATTGCCTTTCTTTCTTGGGCTTGCTATAAATATTTTTATTTTCATACTGGGTTTAAACTAAAAGCTATGAATCGCTTATTTGCCCTAGTAATCTTCGCATTTTTACTGCTGCTGCCATTGCTTTTTCGGCAAACTCTTTAGTCCTTGCCTTCGCCTGCTCAATAGTTGCGCCAGGGCCGATTATGCCAACTCCAATTGGAGTGCGATACTCAAGTTGCAAGTCTAGGATCTTTTTAATAACCTGATGTCCTATCACTTCGCCATGTAATGTTTCTCCTTTTTCAATAAACCCAAGAAGAACAATGGCATTATATTTCCCGGATTCAAGCACCTCTTTAACTATTAAAGGTACTTCTAGCGATCCTGGAACCCAAATAACTTTTTTTATATTTGCTTCTAGCTTTGGCGCGATATCCTCGGCATATTGAAGCATTTCTTCTGTAATTTTTTTATGAAACTCCCCTCCAATAATACAAATTTTTATTGGCATATTTAATAACAAATTAATTTATAAACGACTAAATAACTATCAAAAAAATTTATTTTGCGTCTTCTGTTAATTTCCTTATCCATTTTCCTAAATAATCAATTTCAATATTTACAAAATCACCTTTTTTCTTCCGGCCAAGAGTAGTTATTTTTAGCGTATGCGGGATTAAAGCAATTGCAAATTTATCTTTTTTAATATCAGCTATTGTTAAACTAACTCCATCAACCCCGATTGACCCCTTAGAAATAAGGCCGTATCGCAAACTTCTCGGTAATGATATCCATAGAGTACAATTATCCTCCTTAATGATTTTTTCCTCAATTTTACCCTTGCCGTCGACATGCCCTAACACAAAATGCCCATCCAATCTCTCTCCTATCTTCAGAGACCGCTCAACATTTACCTTATCACCAGGGATCAAATCTCCTAGATTTGACTTTTTTAAAGTCTCACCCACAACTTCAAATGAAGCAGCTTTATTATTAACTTCAATAGCCGTTAAACAAACTCCGTTGATTGAAACACTGTCACCGATCTTTAGATCTGCTCCTAAGTCATCTAAATCAATTGTAATTTTTGAAAAATTATCTTTATCTTCAATATCTGTGACTGAACATAATCCTTTTGTTATTCCTGTAAACATATAGTAAACCTAATTAATTTATTTTCAAATCTTTATTGCATGTTATATTTTTATAACTCTTAATTGCTTTCCCTAATGCCTCAACTCCCAACATTGAACAATGTATTTTTTGATCCGGTAATCCGTCTAATTCTTTTACAATATCGTCTTTAGTAATTTTTAAAGCTTCTGCTAAAATTTTACCTTTAGCCATATCAGTTAAGACTGAAGTAACAGCTATAGCTGCCGCACACCCCAATGTTTCAAATTTTATATCTTTAATATAGCTGCCCTTTCGCCCTGTTCCGCCCTGTTTCGCCTTATATTGCCTTATTTTAAGGTAAATTTTCATAACGTCGCCACAAACCGGATTACCAACCTCGCCAACCGCGTCAGCGTTTTTAATTACGCCTTGATTATGCGGATTTTTAAAATGTTGTATTACTTTGTTGGTGTAAGTCATAAAAAATTATAAGTTATAGGTTATAAGTGTTATTTATTAAATAAATAGTAGTATAATTTATAACCCATAACTTATAACTGGTGTTAATTGCAATAAAATAATATTTTTTGTAAATTGGTATTAGTAAATGAAGACAGGAGTACCAATTTCCGTCCAATTATATAGAAATTCAGCCGGCCCAACTCCAAGGCGGATACAGCCGTGGGAAACAGGCGTGCCTAAATGATTTTCACCTTCTTTAACCCCTCCTGGCCATTCCGGTAGCTCATGAATCCCAAAATAACCGTGCTGTAGGCTCATCCAATAAGGCATCCATAAGCCGTAGTTAGAAGACCAGGCGCGAGGATGCTTTCCGTCTATTATAAAATGACCTTTGGGAGTTTGCATGCTTGGCTTACCAGTAGATACCGGGAATTTTTCCATCCTTACTCCGCCTAAAAAATAACTCAATTCTTGCGCGCCAGTATTTATTTCAATTCTTTTAGCTAATTTTACTTCTTCGGAATCTAAGGGATCATGACCACTCTTGATTTCCGCTCCATCTAAAAATCCATCTCTGTCTGTATCAGGATTGGTTAGATCTGTATGAAAGTTTAACTCCATCCTATCTGATAACCCATCTTCATCGTAGTCACTATCTTCTAACTTTATACTCCCAGGATTATGCGGGGAATAACCATTCACTAGTTCAATCCAATCTGAATAACCATCATTATCAGTATCAGGATTATTAGGATCTGTAAAATATATTCCAATTTCATCTTTGTCTGGAACTCCATCATGATCCGCATCAGGAAATCCATTCGCATTTATTGATATTGGAAAAGCAAATACTATTAACAAGATAAAAATAATGACTTTTACATATTTATATTCTATTCGTAGTATTCGCATATTATTCGTAGTATTCGCATTATTATATTAACTCACTTAACTTAATACTTTTCAAGCTTTTATTAATTGCTGCCTGCACTTTTATTAAAACCAAAGGAACGCCGCAGATACATTTTTTATCGCAATAAATTTTGCCTTTTTCATTGATACAATGAAATAATGACATTTCTCCTTCTAAAACTTTAACGATTTCAAAAATAGTTATTCTGGATGGTGGCTGGCCCAGTTTATATCCTCCGCTTGCCCCAATTACTGCTTTAATTAAACCAGCTTTTTTAAGTTTAGCAAATAATCTTTCTAAATATCCCAATGATATCCCTTCAACTTTAGCGATGCTAGGTAAAGACACACTACCCTTACTAGAGTTTTGAGCTAATCTAATCATAGCTCTTAATCCATAAGTTGTCCTAGTAGAAAATCGCACAATTTTTAAAATCTTAAATTTAAAATTAATATATCATCATTCTTAAATCTTTATTCTTAAATCTTAAATTAAATAATCTTCATTCTTAAATCTTAATTAAATAACATACTACTTTAGTAGGTTATTAACATCTTAACATATCTAAAAAACTTGTCAAATAAAAAAACGTCATACAGAATATCTATGGAGTAAATATAATTATCCACTGATTAAGCAGATTAAGTCGATTAGTATAAACTAAATTATCTGCTTAATCTGTGTAATATGGGGCTATTGTTAGTAATTTTTAAATGCATTATTATTTATTCAGGAATTATTTCGTCCTAGATGTTTTTGTATATAATCCAATTTATTCCCACTATATTCTATATAACTCATAAAAATTGCCAGATAATTCTATTATCTGGCCTTCTCAAGCTCCTTTCTCTTTTTGCGTTTTTCTTCTTGTATTGTTCTTTGCTGGATTTTAAGCTGTTTTTCGTATATCTCCTCATGACTCCATTGCTTTTTTATTTTTTTTCTCCCCTTATATTTAAAAATTATCTCTATCAATTCAATTGCTTCATCCGGAGTAAGATTGCCAAAAACTGCATGCCAATCACTATGAAACTTACGAGGGATTCTTACTGTATTTCCGTTACTTTTGCCTCCTCTACTCTTGGGTATTATGTGGTGTTTGGTTGACTTCCGGCCATCATTATTATTTAATCCCAAGCTAAACTTCCTTTCTCCTATTATAAGGAATTACTAATCCAAATATTTTGCCTTATTCTTTAAATGTTCCTCATAAGTTTCGGAAAAAACTGTTTCTCCGTTATCAAATCTATTTAAAAAATAATTATATTTAGTAAATTCAGGATAAATAGCGGCTTTTATAGCTTTAAGGCCTGGGTTGCTAATAGGTGTTGGCGGCAAGCCTAAAATAAGATAAGAATTATAAGGTGAATCGATTTTTGTGTCTTCAAGCGAATATTGAGGCTTATTTTCTCCTAAAATATAGGCTAACGTGGCGCAAGACTCAAGCGGCTGGCCGTTTTTTATTCGGTCCCAAAAAACTCCGGATACGATCTTCATGTCCTTTTCAATTCTTACTTCTTTTTCTATAAGTGAAGCCATAGTTATTATTTCATAAATTGATTTTCCTTGCTTAGTTATTTCAGCTCGCATTTCAGAAGTTAACTTTTTTTCAAAGTTATTAAGCATTTTTACAACTATATCGTCTAAAGTAGCGTCTTCATAAATACGATATGTATCAGGGAATAAATAACCTTCTAAGCTGTAATATTTGGGCTTATCGCTAAGAAAGCTAAATTTGCCAGAATAATCTTTTGGATAAGACATATTTGTATTTACCCTATAATCTATTTTAGGAAACCCTACCAATTCTAAAAGTTCTTCAGACTGAAACATTCCCTCCCTTTCAAAATACTGCCCGATATCGCGTAAATTCCAGCCTTCAATAATCTTAATTGTTCGCTCTTGGATAGCGGCATCTCCAGCGACAAAAATAGCTACTATTTCTTTTATAGATTGCCTTGGATTTATAATATACTCCCCTGCCTGTAAATTGGCTTGATTTTTAGTTCGCCAAACATAAGTCTCAAAATAAAACTTTGATTTTATTAATCCGGCATTAACTAAATTATCTCCTATCTGCTTAACGCTCTCACCCTTGGAAACTACAAACATTACATCAGAACTGTTTTTATCAATAACTGAATTAATACCGCGGTAATAAGAAGCTAACCCAATGACAAATACAATAATTAATGAAATAAAAATTAATTTGATATTTTTTTGCATAAATTAATCTCTTATAAATATTTATTTAATCCTTCCTCTTTCATTTTTTTGACTAAAGTTGTAATATTTACTACTTCATCTTTCGACACAACTAATAAAGAGTCAGGTGTATTAACCACAGCCATGCCTTTTAACCCAACTGTCGCTACTAATTTATTTTTATCTGTATTATAGATTAAACTATCACTAGTGTTAAGAGTTGTTGCTTTGCCATAAATTACGTTATCATTACTTTTTTTTTCCAATGCCTCTTTAAGGGCATACAAAGTGCCTGGGTCGCTCCAACCCATGTTAGTTTTTAGAACTACTGCTTTTGATAAATCAACTTTTTCAATTATTGCTGTGTCAAAGTGTATAGCCTTGGCTTCTGAGTAACGGTTCGTAGCAACTTTTTCGTAAATTTTAGGAGCTAAATCTTTATATCGGTTAATTAGGAATTCAATTGAGGTAATAAAATACCCTGGATTCCAAGAATATTTTTTACTTTTATACATCTTTTTGCATTCCTCTGTATCTGGTTTATATTTCCAGCCTTCAAATTTATAGTAATACTTATTTCCAATACTACCTGCTTTTTTTCCTATTTTTATCCAGCCTAAATTATTATTAGCAAAACGAGGTTGTTCCCCTAAAAAAATTATTTGATTAGGATTTTTAACTATCAACTGCTCGCCTAATTTTAGAGCCTTTGTAAATTCATCTACTCTTTCCATTAAATGATCTGCCCATAAGATACCTATCGCATCACTAAAATTTCTTTTTTTCATTTCTATAGCAGCCAAACAAACTGCCGGCCCTATATTTCTACGTGCAGGTTCAATTATTATATTATTATCTGGAAAATTAAGGACTTGTTTTTTTATTATATTTTTATATTCTTTAATTGTCTGGATAAACACATTTTCAATACCGAAAACAGGGGCTACTCGCTCTACTGCTAATTGGATAGTAGATTTACCATTATAAATTTTGTCAAATTGTTTTGGTGAATTTTCTCTTGATAATGGCCAAAGTCTTGTCCCGACTCCACCAGCAAAAATAATTAATTTCATAGTAATATAATTATAATAATTCTTTAATTAAATTTTCTAATCTCTTGGCAGGGTCTTTGCCGAATTTTCCAATAGTATCTCTTACTTCTGCCACTGTCTTGATTTTTTTAAAATATTTTCTGCTTTTTGTAAAAAATTTATCTGCCAAACAAATAATTTTTTCTTCCAAGCTTATTGGCAACATGTTTCTTTTCGGCAAAGGTAAATTTTGTTTTATGATATCAGGCTTACTTAAGCCGGTTCCTATGTGTCGTTCACATACTTTTGCGTGCTTAGCTAAGCCTTCTTTTTCTAAAATTTTTTTTCCTAAAACCCCATGTTTAATATATGGTTCTTTCCCATAGCAGTATATATCTTTAACTCCCGTTAAATATATTCCAATATCATGCAGCATTGCTGCTTCTCTAATAAATATCAAATTTGCTCCTTTGTGCTTTTTGGCAATTTGGAGAGCTTTATTCTTTACTTGTGTACTATGTCCAATTAAAATTTTATACGCCTCAGTTTTGGGGTTATAATATTTTTTAATTATTTTTACTGGATCCATATATTACTCTTTCACTAGCGGCACGAAAATAAAACCCGGATATCTTTTTTCTCTAAATTTTTTATCATTTACTTTATCAATCACCACCATCTCTTGAGATTCATATTGAAGTCCGATTGGGATAACTAATCGGCCGCCGACCTTGAGCTGCTTTAATAATTCACTTGGAGTTTCCACGGCGGCAGCCGCTACAATTATTTTATCAAAAGGGGCAAACCTTGGTAATCCCTTATAACCGTCTGAACAAAACATTTGAACACACCCTTGTCCTGAGCTTGTCGAAAGATTTTTAATATGCTCATACTTATCTATATTTTTTTCAGCAAACTTTTTTAATTCAGGTATCTTCTCTATTCCAAATACATCTCCTTTTGAGCCAACAATTTCAGCAAGCATTGCGCAAGTCCATCCCGAACCACTTCCCACATCCAATACTTTATCACCAATTTTTGCTTTTAGCAACTCTAACATAAAAGCAACAGTTAAGGGTTGAGAGATAGTTTGCCCGCATCCTATACCAATCGGCGAATTAATTTCTGCCATTTTTATATCACTAGGTAATAAAAAATCCTTTCGCTTAATTTTTTTAAAAGCATCGATTATTTCTGGTGATTTAAGGTTCCCTGACTGGATTAGATTATTTATGAGAGACATGTTAGATTATTTAAAAATTTAGATAATTTGTTAATAATTAAAATTAAAAAAACATGTAGACAAGAAAACAATCAAAAAAATTTTTAATTCCTAATTCACCTAATTACTAATAAAATTCATAATGCCTAATTTAAAATAAATAAAAATATAATTTATAAACGAAACATTTTTTACTTTTATATATTTATTAGAAATTAAAAATTAGTTGAATTAGGAATTTATTAATATTGTCTTATTACTTGTAAATAAAATAATCATTTACTATCCACTTATTTTTATCCTCATTATCCACAACGCCCACCTTGCTTTTTTCATTAATCTATGATATAATAGTAATATAATATAAAAAAAATAAAAAGTCTATAATAGTAAGCATAATAAACAAAAACAAAAATAAATATAAAAATAAAAAATGATATTAAAAATAAAAGGACAATTATATTTTTGTTATGGTTGTCCGAAAAAATGCTTACGTAAATGTTTAAATTTACGTTGGCAATTATATAATAAAGACACTTTTAAATATATTGGATCTCTATTGGGAATTTTAATAGGGGTTTTTTTATTGCCGCAGACTGCCTTCTTTTCTGACATTACTCCTGAAAAAATTATTGAATTAACTAATATTGAAAGAAGTAAAAATAATTTAAATTCTTTAACCGCTAATCAACTTCTAACCCAAGCAGCCTATAAAAAAGGAGAGGCTATATTAAGGGCAGGAAAATTCCAACATAATATTGATGACATAAAATTTTCTCAATGGATTAAAGATACTGGCTATAAATATTCATATGTGGGTGAAAATTTAGCTATTGATTTTAATACCAGCGAGGGAGCCATTGAGGCTTGGTTAAATTCTGAAACTCATAAACGGAATTTACTTAACCCTTACTATGAAGAAATAGGGATCGCTACATTAGAAGATAAATTCAAAGGACAAGATACTATTTTAATAATACAAATTTTCGGCACTCCACCAAAAAGTATAATGCAGCCAACAATAAAAGGAATTGACAATCAAAATTTTTTTACATCAAATAATTATTCTATCCTGCCAGTTCTAAATTACAAAAATGAAAATTTCCTTACACATTCAATTTCTAATAACACAAACTCTGACCTAGCCCTTGCCAGTAATCAGCCTATATATAATACAAATCTCAGTAACTCTAGTGTTAGTAATGTGAACAATTTTTTTGAACAGTATCCTAATCTATTAAATTTAAATATAATTAACGTATTATTTATTACATTTTACACTCTATTAGTTTTATTAATTTCTTATCTATACTATTATTATTTTTCATATCTAACTAGATTGTTATAAAAAAATATTAGTTTAAAAATTAAAAGACGAGGCATTCGCCTCGTCTTTCAATTTTTAAACTCTAAAATAATATATTACACTTTATAGTAGTATAAGCGTTAATAACTACATCATCGACATGCCTCCGCCCATGCCACCTGGCATACCATGTGCTGAACTATTTTTTTCTTCTGGCTTTTCTGCAATAACTACTTCAATTGTTAAAAACATAATAGCGGCAGAAGCTGCATTCTCTAAAGCGCTCCTAACTACTTTAGTTGGGTCTACTATGCCAGCTTCTATTAAATTTTCAAATTTATCAGTGCTTGCATTATAACCAATGTTTTTACTACCTTGCTTGCTTTCACGAATAATATTATATAAAATCAAAGAACCATCCTTGCCAGCATTTGCAGCAATTTGTTTGATTGGCTCTAGGATTGCGCTATCAACAATTTGCGTGCCTATACTATCTCCCTTTTTATCGGTTAACTCCTCGAAAGCTTGGCTGGCTTGCGCTAATGCTAGACCCCCTCCCGGCACTATTCCTTCTTCTTGAGCTGCTCTTGTGGCGTTTAAAGCATCCTCAATTCGGTCTTTTTTCTCTTTCATTTCGGTTTCAGTAGCCGCTCCTACTTTAATTACCGCTACTCCGCCAACTAATTTAGCTAAACGTTCTTGTAATTTCTCTTTATCAAAATCCGAGTCTGAAACTTCCATCTCCCTTTTTATATGTTCAACTCTAGATTTAATATTATCAGCCTTACCCTTACCTTCTACAATTACCGTATCATCTTTTGAAGATACTACCTTGCGAGCCTTGCCCAAGTCATTAATTTCAGTATTTTCTAATTTAAGGCCTACTTCTTCTGAAATTACCCTACCGCCTGTTAAAATTGCGATATCTTCAAGCATTTCTTTCCTCCTGTCACCAAAACCGGGCGCTTTAACCCCTAAGACGTTAAAAGTACCGCGTAATTTATTTACTACAAAAGTGGCTAAAGCTTCTCCTTCAATTTCATCAGCAATCACCACAAGGTCTTTTTTTCCAGATTGAGCCATTTTTTCTAGCAATGGCAAAATTTCTTGAACAGAAGCTATTTTTTTATCAGTAATTAATATATAAGGCTCTTCAAATTCAGCTTTCATTGAGTCAGAATTAGTAATCATATAAGGCGAAATATAGCCTTTGTCAAACTGCATACCTTCAACTATCTCCACTTCAACTCCAAATGATTGCCCCTCCTCTACGGTTACAACACCGTCTTTACCTACTTTTTCCATAGCCTCTGCGATTTTACCTCCAATTTCCTTGTCATTAGCGCTAATTGAAGCTACTTGAGCAATTTCTTCTTTGGTTGAAATAGGTTTGCTCATTTCTTTTAATTTTGCTACAACTTCACAAACCTTCTTCTCAATACTTTTTCTAATCGCAATAGGACTAACCCCAGATGATACTAACTTCAAACCTTCCCCAATCATGGCTTGGGTAAGGATAGTTGCAGTAGTAGTGCCATCACCGGCATTGTCATTTGTTTTTGAAGCGACTTCCTTAACTATTTCTGCACCTATATTTTCAATCTTATCTTCTAATTCAATTTCTTTAGCTACCGTAACTCCATCTTTAGTAATCTGCGGCGCGCCATAACTTTTATCTAATACAACATTTCTACCCTTAGGGCCTAAAGTCACTCTTACTGCATTAGCTAATTTATCAACTCCTTTTTTAAGAGCTGTTCTTGCTCTTTCATTATAAATTATTTGTTTAGACATAGTTTTATGTTGTGGTAGTAGATTGAGCTGACTACCGAATTTTTAATAATAAAAAAGTTATTTTAAAGTCATTTTTGTTATTAGTTAAATTAGTTATTTGTAAATATTAATGTTAATAAATAACTAATCTAACTAAGAACTAGTTTTTACTAATTTTACAAAAACTTTTAAAAATATAATGCTTTATTTACTCAATAACAGCTATAATATCATTTTCGCTAATTACTAAATAATCTTCTCCATCTACTTTTATTTCATCAGGAGAATATTTTTTAAACATAACTTTGTCTCCATTTTTTATGCTCATTTGAGCTCGCTGGCCATTTTCTAATAGTTTACCCGGACCAAAAGCAATTACTTCTCCTTTTTCTGGCTTTTCTTTATCTACAGTATCGGGTAGTACAATACCGGCCTTAGTAACTTCGTCTTCAGAAATTGGTTTGACAATTACGTTGTCATTAAGAGGTTTTAAATTCATATAGTAGTTTTAGATTTTAGATTTTAGATTTTAGTTTGGAGATTATATAAAAATTAATCTACCTAATCTAAAAAATAAAAAATATTTATTAATAATGTTATTTAATAAATTTAAATCGTAAATCGTAAATCTGCAATCGTCAATCCTTCTAGCACTTATAGTAAGAGAGTGCTAAAGGTTCACGTTATTGCATTTTAACTATGTTTAAATAAAATGTCAAGTATATATTAAATAATACCTGATGTTAAATAAAATAAACGTATAAATAGTAAGCTGATATACAAAAAATTGTTCAAAATAAATAGCGGATACATCATAATAACATATCCACAACAAACATATGCTTATCTGTTATCCCTATATAGTAAATCAGCGTTACTTCTCCTCCTAGCTTTTTATTTTCTTCCATCTTCTTACTGCTTTACTCCTTGCCAGTTCTTTTGCAATTTGAGCGCTCAAACTTGCAAATCTTTCTTGATCAAAATGTTTTAATTCACTTTTTGTTTTTTCTGCTCTTCTTCTTGCTTCTTCAACGCTCTTAAGGTCAATCTCTTCAGCTCTTTCAGCAGAATCAGCTAAAATAACTACTTTATTTCTTAAAACTTCAATAAAGCCTCCGCCAACTGACATTATTACCAATTTCCCATCTTTTTTCTTTAATTCAATTACTCCAGGCTTAAGAATGCTAACGATCGGCATATGTTTTGGCAATACTGTAATTTCTCCCTCTCTTGTTGGCACTGTAACCTGAAAAATTTCTTCTTTAAGAACAACTCTTTCTGGAGTTACAATTTCAAATCTAATTGTTTTATCACTATCAAACATATAACATACTATTAAACCGCTTGATAACTTTCCTCCCCTTGTTTTGAGGGGAGGCCAGGAGGGGTCAAAAATAAAAAATGCTCGTATATTTTAAACCTCCCCTAACCCCTCCTTAAAACAAGGAGGGGAAATATAGCTTCTTAAAATAATTATACTTTATCATTTTACTTCCTCAATTCCACCTTTCATGTAAAAATTACTTTCATTTTTATCATCGTGTTTTCCAAGTAATATTTCATTAAAACCTTTAATCGTATCCTCTAATTTAACATATTTGCCAGGATGGCCGGTAAAAGTTTCCGCAACATTAAAGGGCTGAGATAAAAACTTTTGAATTTTTCTAGCTCTAGACACGGTTATTTTATCTTCATCAGACAGCTCGTCCATGCCTAAAATAGCTATTATATCTTGTAAGTCTTTATAGCGCTGTAAAACTTTTTGCACTTCTCGAGCAACTCGGTAGTGCTCTTTGCCAACAATCTTAGGATCTAAAATAATTGAAGATGAATCAAGCGGATCAACTGCCGGATAAATTCCTAATTCAGCTAAACCGCGAGCTAAAACAATAGTAGAGTTAAGATGCCCAAAAGTTGTAGCCGGAGCCGGATCAGTTAAGTCATCAGCCGGCACATAAACAGCTTGAAATGAGGTGATTGAACCTTTATTAGTTGAAGTAATTCTCTCCTGCAATTCTCCCATTTCTGAAGCTAGTGTTGGCTGATAGCCTACGGCCGAGGGCATACGCCCCAAAAGTGTGGAAACTTCCGAGCCTGCTTGAGTAAATCTAAACATATTATCAATAAAAAATAAAACATCTTGTCCTTCTTCGTCTCTAAAATATTCAGCAATTGAAAGGCCGGACAAGCATACTCGAGCACGCGCGCCAGGCGGTTCGTTCATTTGCCCAAAAACCATAGAAACTTTATCCATTACTCCTGATTCCTTCATTTCGTGATATAAATCATTTCCTTCACGAGTTCTTTCTCCTACCCCGGCAAAAACACTAAAACCTCCATGCTTTTTAGCTATATTATTAATAAGCTCCATAATAACAACGGTTTTCCCAACACCGGCGCCTCCGAACATGCCTACTTTTCCTCCCTTTGATACTGGACAAATTAAATCAATTACTTTAATACCTGTTTCTAAAATTTCTGTTTTAGTGGACTGATCTATAAACTTCGGGCTTTGGCGATGAATTGGATATCTTTTTTTAGTTTCCGGGGCTTTCTGGCCATCTACTGGTTCTCCTAAAACATTAAAAATCCTTCCTAAAGTATCTGGTCCCACCGGAACGCTTATTCCTTCGCCGGTATTAAATACTTGATCGCCTCTTTTAATTCCATCCGTAGAGCCCATGGCTATAGTTCTAACTAAATTAGAGCCAAGGTGCTGCTGGGTTTCTAAAACAAGCTTGCCTCCCTTAATTTCCACTTCTAAGGCATTGTATATTTCCGGTAAATCCTGCTTAAACTGGACATCAACTACGGCGCCTATAACTTGTTTAATTGTACCTGCATTTTGTTTATTTTCAGACATAATTGTAAATTCCTAATTACTAAATTATATTTTAGATATTATTCCGCCAAAGCATTAGCGCCGGCACTTATCTCGGCAATTTCAGCGGTAATTGAAGCCTGCCTGGCTTTATTGTAAAATAAGGTTAATTCATTCACTAGATCATTAGCCGCTTCAGTAGCTTGATGCATTGCTGTCATACGTGCGCTATGTTCAGATGCATTTGATTCTAATAAGGCTTGAAATAACTGTATTTCAATTAATCTCGGTATCATTTCATCAAAAACCTCTTTTGGACTTGGCTCAAAAGTATATTTATATATATTTTTTCCATCTTTCAAGTATTTTTCCTGTTTCTTTTCGATAAATTCCTTATCCAAACCAAGCCTTGTATCTTCGCCAACTACGCCTAAAAATTCATCTTGAGTACTTATATCTATTGGTAGAATCTGCTTAACTCGAGGTATTTGACGGTTGGTATTAACAAAATCTGTATAAGCTACAAATATTTTATCATATTTACCTTTTAAAAAATCATCAATTACAATTTTAGAAATGGGTAAAACCTCTTTAACTTCACTTATGCCATCTTCTTTGGGGAAATCAGCAACTATATCATAGCCGTAATACTTTCGGATCGCCGCTCCTTTTTTACCAATAATTATAATATCAGTTTTTTGTGATTTTATTGAACTGTGTAATTTTATTGATTTGTGTGTTTTATTAATAATCGCCGAATTAAATCCACCACATAATCCACGGTTTGAGGTTATTAGTATTATTCCTAATTTTGGCTTACCCTCTCCTTTCTTTAAGGGTTTATGGTCTTTACTTGTCGCTAGCAAAGGATGCTGAAAATTTACTGCCTTTGATAAATTAAGTATAGTTACCCAGCTTAAATTAGCATAAGTCCTGGTGCGTAATACAGATTCTACCGCTTTGTGCATTTTTGTTGCCGCTACCATTTCCATCGCCCTAGTAACCTTTTTAGTATTAGAAATAGATTTTATTCTTCTTTGTATTTCTTTAATATTAGCCATATTTCAAAATACTATTAACTAACTATTTTTTATCTTTTTTAGTTTCTACATAATCAAGCGTATCTTTATAATCATTAATAGCCTTAGATAATTGCTTTTCATCTTCTTCGCTTAATTCTCCGGTTTTAAAAATAGTATCTGATATTTCCTTCTTACAATTATTTATATAATCTATTAGGCCAGCTTCAAATTCCTTAACATTTTCTACTGGAATATTATCGACTAATCCATTAGCAACTGCAAAAAAGATAATTACTTGGTTAGCCACAGTCATAGGGCTATACTGATCCTGCTTTAATAATTCAACTATCCTTTTGCCACGTTCTAATTTTAATTTTGTTTCTTCGTCTAAATCAGAACCAAATTGAGCAAAGGCGGCTAACTCTCGGTATTGGGCAGCCTCTAATCTTAATTTTCCCGCTACTTTTTTCATAGCTTTAATTTGAGCCGCACTGCCTACGCGAGACACAGACAAGCCAGCATTCACCGCTGGACGATTGCCCTGATAGAATAGATCACCTTCTAAATAAATTTGTCCATCAGTAATAGAAATAACATTAGTAGGAATATAAGCTGAAACATCTCCTGCTTGAGTTTCTATTATTGGCAAAGCAGTAATTGATCCCCCGCCATGATCCTTATTTAATTTACAGGCGCGCTCTAAAAGTCTTGAATGAAGATAAAATACATCTCCAGGATAAGCTTCTCTGCCAGGTGGACGCCTTAACAATAAAGAAATTTCCCGATAGCTTACCGCGTGCTTGCTTAAATCGTCATAAATTATTAAAACATCTTCTCCTTTGTCTAAAAAATATTCAGCTATTGCACAGCCAGCAAAAGGGGCAATATAAGATAATGATACAGGATCAGAGGCCCCAGCCAATACTATTGTTGTATATTCCATGGCTCCAAATTCTTCTAATTTCGCTACAATGCTAGCTATCTTTGATTCTTTCTGGCTAATGGCAACATAAATACATTTCATATTCTCATTCTTCTGATTAATAATTGTGTCAATTGCAATAGCGGTTTTCCCTATCTGACGGTCACCGATAATTAGCTCTCTCTGGCCGCGGCCAACAGGAATCATGGAGTCAATTGCTTTAACGCCAGTTTGCATAGGTTTGTTAACTGATTCGCGAGTAATTACTCCAGGAGCAATTTTTTCTATCGGGTAAAACTTATTGGTTTTAACTTCACCCTTGCCGTCCAAAGCCTCCCCCAAAGGATTAACCACTCTCCCTACCAATGAGTCTCCTACTGGCACCTCTAATATTCTTTTTAAAGTTTTTACTTCATCTCCTTCTTTAATTCCCTCAAAATCTCCTAAAATAATTGCGCCCACACTATCTTCTTCTAAATTGAGGGCCACTCCGTTTACTTTTTTTCCATCGCTAGCATTAAATTCCAACATCTCCGACATCATACAATCTGATAAACCAGAAATGCGGGCGATGCCATCACCAACTTCAATAACTCTTCCAACAGTTTGCTCGTTAACTTCTGATTTAAAATCAGATATTTGTTTTTTTAATTGTTCTACTATAAAATCTTTAGTACTTGACATATATTATGGTAATTAGAAATTAGTAATTAGTAATTTGGATTCTAATTTTACACGAATAATCATTTTACAAATTAAGACTGTAGAAGAATACCTTATCCCTAAGGCATAAATCACATTAATAATTGAACATTTTAAAGTTATCCTCATTACAAACAGAGGTTTTTGTGCTAAAATTAAAGTATACTTACTAATATTTAACCACAAAAATCTAT
>JBDRJA010000064.1:0-2524 GCA_043815345.1 Patescibacteria group bacterium
TTTTTAGATACAATTCTATTTTTTCCCTTTCGTAGAAAGTAATTCTTGATATTTTTGACATATAGGCAATTTAGCTAAAATTAGTTAACTGCCTATATTACTATTATTCTTGGGGTGGTGCAATGGGTATTGATTCTAGTGAATGATTAGTATGATGGACTATGATTTTTTAGTAGGCTATGATTTTTGGATTAATTAATCATAGTGCTCATGTTAATCCTTTAATCATAGTTCAAGACAAAAAATCATAGTTCTAATCCTTTAATCAAAGCTTGCCCCTTGAAGCAAAGCGTAGTGGGGCTCAAGATTGATTTTTAGGGGCAAAAGTGGTAAATTTAAAAAGAAGAAAGGTCGACAATAAAAATTATATTTTTACAATTAATTTACTCTAAAAATATGAAAAAAGTTCTAACTATTATTTTTGTAATTGCGATTGTTTTTTCTTTGAGCATGAATGTTACCATGGCTAAAAAAGACAATGGTACTACTATCCAAAGCGGTGAGCTTTTAGCTTCTGATGGTACTGTTATTGAAGTTGGTTTTGATAAATGGGGTTATAATTATCAAGCCCATTTATTTAGCGGCTATTATTGCGATTCCTATCGCGATGCGGCTTGGTGCCAAGAGTATAAGGATGTTAAGTTATCTATGAAATGGAATGATGCTTGGATTAGTAATAGAGATCGCGATGGCGATTTTTTTCTTGATCGACATTACGGTTATCCTACTTACATAGGTTCTGGCGCTTGGTTAACTAATCATCAGGCAGGCGAATACGAAGGTGAAGATGGTAAGACATGTAAATGGAATTATTTTGTGAAGATTGTGGCTGCTCCGGCTGATGCTACTTCTGTTGGTGGTGCTTGGTATAACGCCGACGACGTTGAAATCGGTCCTGCTATCTGGGGTGAGTTTGCTATTATTCAGCAAGTTGAAAATGATTCATGCGCTGGTTTGCATGGATTACAATATATTTCTCCGGACAGAGCCGGTTTAGGTAACTGGTAAAGTTTTTAAAATAAAAAATCGCTCCGATTACTCCGGGGCGGTTTTTTTATTTTATTCGGTTTTTTGAAAGTATTAAGTTAAAAGAATAGAGTTGCGAGCGGAGAGTTATGAGTAAAAGTTTGACTAAAAACAGCTAAAAAGAGATAAATTTCGTCTGAACCCCGCCTTCGTTCCTTGCGGGGCAAGCGATGATTAAGAATGATTAGTATGATGGACTATGATTTTTTAGTAGGCTATGATTTTTTGATTAATTAATCATAGTTTTCATGTTAATCCTTTAATCATAGTTCCAAATCTTTAATCATAGTTCCAAACGTAATCATAGTTCCAATTTGACTAAAAACACCTAAAAAGAGATAATTAAGATATATTAATGTCATTTACCTGCCCGCCTTATTCCGAAGGAAATGGGTGGGGATTAATATGCAAAAAGAAGATAGAGACAAATAAGAGGAAATATAGTTTAAAAAGTTAAATATTTATAAAAATATTATTTTATTATATGTTTAATCCAGATATAGATAGAATCAAAAAAATTGCTGGCATCAACCCATCTTCCATAAAACAGTTGGAAGATTTGCTAAAGGGGAATGTTAATGTTTATATTGATTATGCAAATGTTCGTCCTTGGGCAGTAAAGCTTAGTTGGAATATAGATTTAAAAAGATTAAAGCAATTTTTAACATCTTTTGACAACCTGCAGTCAATTAATATTTATGATGGCACTTTAGAGGGTGATGATAAATCTGAAGAGAGCAGTGCAGAAAAGAAATTAGTTTTTAGAGAAGGATTTAAGACAAAACCAGTAAAAATTATGAAGCATTCAATAGATTATACTAGCATAAAATCCACAGCCACAGATTTATTAGAGCAATTTATTAGGCGATGTTTAATAAGAAAATATGATATTGATACGATTGAGTATTTAAACACAAAATTTAAAGACATGAATGATAAAGGCCAGTTTTTTATTGAAGATAGAAAATGTAATTTTTATGTTGAAATTGGGGTTGATATGTTGATGGATTTTGAAAGAAATGATGTTGATACTTTTATTTTATGGAGTGGGGATAGTGATTTTTATGACCCTATAAAAACATTATTAGAAAAAGGTAAAAATGTAGTTTTGTTTGCCACGGCGAGAAGAGTGTCTACAGAATTGAATAGTTTACAAAAAGACGACTTATTTATTTTTGACATTCAGAAAATAAGGAATTTTATATGTTGGAAAAGTCAAATTCAGAAAGAAGTAATAAAAGTTATCTAAAATGCAAAAGAGACCCTTATAAAGGGCCTCCAAGCTATAGAGTTCGTGAAGGCTGTTTCCAGCTTTCTATCAACATCATAGCACAACTAATTCGCTTAGTCAATAAAAACGCATTGAGACATAAATAATGTTACTTTGCTCTTATCGGTTGGGACATATAAGATGTTACCGTAGTTATTAATAAATAATTATGGCAACTATATGACCAATATGACTAAAAAGGAGCTAGCTAAGGTAACTAGAGCTAGA
>JBDRJA010000065.1:0-20341 GCA_043815345.1 Patescibacteria group bacterium
TATATCTTAATTATAGCATGAAATTGCCTAAAATTAAAGTAAAACAGTGGATAATTTAAAGTGGGATGGACGAGTTTTTACGCGTATTTTATGACGATAATCTTAGAGGTTATTCGACAGCCAGCGCTGTTATATGATGTATTCCTTTTCTTTTGTTTTCTGTAAGAAAACTTGTTTTAAAAACTTTTTAAATTTCTTTTTTGTTTAAGGGAGGGGGAAGAGGGGAATTAAAGGGGTGAATTTCCCCTCCCTTAAACTCCTTATTTTTTTTATAAATTATTCAGATTATTCTGTATAAGCATATTTTTTCTATCTGAATATATATATCTGAAATATTGATAATAAGAAGAACCGATCGCACAGTTTCTGAATAATTCACTTAAAGTATCGTCTAATTTACCTTCGTGAAAAACTAAACATCTTTCTGGTGATAGAGGAACTAGTAATACCTTAGTTTTTCTCATAAAATTCCATCCAAAAGGCCAATTACACCGAGGCTCTTCTGTGTCAATAATGATAGTGCCAGCGTCTGGCATAATAAAAAAGAAAGGATCTTTAGCTTCTATAATAGTCTTTTGTTTATCGAATAAAGGTTTAATAATTGATGTGCCAATCGTATTAACAATTAACTTCATTACTGCATTAGAATTATCTAATTTCTCAGTAAGAACCCTGTGCATGTCAATGTTTTTACTCATCTGATCTATGAAATAATTTCTCACTTCTTCATCGTTAATATTTAAAGAATTTGATTCAAATATTTTTCTAAGTTCATCCTTGCCTTTATTTGAAAATACTTCTCTGGGAACTTTTTTAATTTCCAATAAATACAGAATATAAATTTTTAATTGCTCAGTAAAAGCAGGAGTTCTTACATATTGAAAAGCAGAATGAGTAGCGAGTATGTTTTCTTCTAATGGAATCAATGATTGATTTGGATTTTTAATCAAATTTTTGATCACCATGGCTCCAAATTTTTCAACCAAATTTGCGAATAGTGTCTTTTCGACAAAATTTGAAGGTCTTCCATCATCTAATTTATTGGTTGCATAATAATTCTTTATATTAGCTGCATCCTTCCTAATAGACACACCCTTAGAAGGAATTTTTTTGTCTTTTTCATATTGATATATTTCTCCTGAATTTGTTTTAATTCCAAAATTATTCAATATAAAAATCGGTATATAGTGGTTTCTTTCATCCTTAAATTTAATCTCTGTACTGGTTTTAATATCAATATATTGATAAATGGAAAATACGATATAGAAATATTTAGTTAAAGAATAATTCTTTATTCGATTTTTAATAAAAAATATAAATAATTTTTCAATGAAAATATTATTATATTTATTGAGTTTATAAAGCATTATAATTTTCATATTCTATTATCTATTTCCTTTTGCTCTATTATGGGTCTTGCACAACATCTCACAGTTCTTAGCGTTTGTTGCGCCGCCCTTACTCCAAGCTGACACATGATCAGCGTCCATTTCGTTAAAGCTCCATATTTTGCTTTTGTTGGCATCATGTCCCATGGCGCAATGTGAGCAATTTGATTTGTTTTTAGCTTTTGCGGTTTTTGTTTGCACTGCGTAAGCCGATCTTTTTGTTGCTTCATCAAACACACGAACATCGAGCAGTTTAGCATCAACAGAACCGCCAAGTATATACTCAAAAATACCTTTTCGATTTTTGACATACGGATCGCCATAAAGTTTTTGAACTGCCTTTGAGACTTTTGACGGGTCATAAGACTTTTTGTGATATTTCTCATATAACCGCCCCCACTCAAGACCGCGCATTTCCTTTTCAACGTCTGTAAACACGCTAGAAACCCAGTCAATTACACTGTTAAAATATGTTTTTAACTCTTTAATATTTGTGTCCTTTCGATGACGGCTCATATAGTCATCAATATTGCCTTTACTTACCCAGTCCAATGCTCGCTCCAAAAAATCTTGGCGATTAATAGCGCCAGATATGTAGGCACTCCATTTTTGAGTGTTGGCATTTTGACTATTACTAAATTCTTCTTTCGCAAGCGTTACGAATGGTCCAGAATAAATAGCATTAAGTAATTCTTGAGGTTTGAGTGGAACGCCTGCGATGTTGATTGTTTTAAACCATTCTTTAATTTGACTTTCAGTGCCCTCGCATTCGTAAATTAAAAGCTTGGTTTCCAAAATTTTATCTTTTTTATCTTTTGCCATAGTGCCAAAATATTGCATTCCATTTTCATCTTTTAGAGCAAATTTGTCAGTAATAAAACGCCCAAGGCTAGTAATGCGCTGTTGTCCGTCCAACACCTCAAATTTATTATTGCTAACTTTGTTGAAATAGATTAGTCCTATCGGATAACCCTTGAGAACCGATTCTATTACTGCGACCTCTCTTCCTTCTTCTGCGTAAATGTAATTGCGCTGATATTCTGGTTGAATGGTTAGCTTGCCAGCTAAGCCAAACAAGCCCTTGCCTTCAAGTTCATTATAAACAAATCCTTCACAAATATCTTTGACGGCAATATTGGTTTTTAAAGTAGTTTTCATAAAATTATTTTTTATTGCTTTTACGTTATTTAATTTTTTCTAAGTAGTAGCCTTTTTTGATCAAAAATCTTTCCCAAAATTCTTTATTTTTTCTTTCTGTTCTTGCTTTGCGTTCTCCGCCATAATCACCTAATAATGTTCTCCATTCTATAGTTTCTCCAGATTTAAGAGTTGCTTCAAAATTAATAAAGTTGTCCTTTATAGCGCTAATCATATCATCGTTTTTAATAAGAGCCAATTTAACAATACTATGGCTATCTGAATCTTCCATCATTTCTAAGGGCTGATCTAGCAATATTTGGATTAAAATTTTCCGAAATTCAAACCATTCTCCTTTTTTACTTAAAATGATATCTGTAGGCAGATTATTTTCCTGCAGAAATTCATATAATTCTTTCTGCAAAGTAATAAAATTTAAAATCTCTATTACCTCATTCGCTTCAGCGCATGATTCGTCATTTAAATATTTTGCTGTTTTTTCAATAATTTTTTTAGCTTGGTTATTTTGGTCTAATTTTACATGCACGATCCAACTGCAATACAATCTTAAAATTTTATATTTGCCTGTTTTATCCAGATCTAATATTTTCCTTATCTGAACAAAAAGATATACAATCCAAGCTTCTATGTCAACTGATAAATCAGTCCAAACTTCCGAAGAAAACTTATGACTTAAAAGATGGTGGTTAAGTTTTGCTATAATATCATTTCGCATATTCTTTTTTACCCTCTTGATTTTTTTAACCTCTAAAATTAATTATTTTTTCTTATGTTTGATTAAAATACGAGCATAGGGATCATTTTTCCCAGTTATTTTTAATTGGGATGGTTTAGGCAGTCCTTTATCTGTGATTGAGAAAAAATGAGGATTAATATCAATAATTTCAAACTGTTCAGGATTGTATTTATCAAGAAATGTAATTGGCACGCCCATTACATCTTTATAATCACTTGGTATTGCGTCGGTAAAAGGAACTTCTATTGCATCGTAATTATCGTATTTATCGTATGCTTTTTTACCTTTGATTTCTTTGTGTTTGCTAAACTTTAGATTATCAGCCATTGTCATAAGTGGCAAGGGTTGATGACGACGTCCATGGTCAAGGTTAGTAAGCCACAAGCAATTATTAGTAGCGACAATTCTATTTCCATTTTCATCTATTCTAGCTTCTGATCCATACAATTCGTAGGATTCAGGAACAATAAATCCAGAAATCCATCTTCCCATTCCATTACCAAGCCATGCTTTATTATTTTTAATTTTTTGAAAAATTTCTTTATAAGTTAAGCAGTTAATATTGCCAATAATTAAAAATTTTTTCTTATAATCAAAAAGTTGCTTAACATATTCGCGAAACAAGCTGAAGGGTGGATTTGTTACCACAATATCGGATTGTTTTAACAATTCCACGCACTCTGGACTTCTAAAATCACCATCTTCTTCTAGTGGCGCCCATTCATTATGTTTGTTTGCCTTTAATTGCTTGGCAACATCTTTTAAATTGAACTCGCCGTCGCCGTCTATATCATGCACCTCGTTGATAATAAATTTGTTAGCGGTTATCTTGGGACGACCTTTTGATTTTGGAATAGTTTTATCATCACCAAATAAACTTAATTGAGTGTTGGCTACGGGCGAGGGTTTATAGCTAGTGGTGATGAGTTGTTTTAATTTAAGTTTATTGAAATTAAGCACAAAATAGCGAAAGAAATTGCTTTCATATGGATCGTCACAATTACAATATACTACCTTATTGCGAAAAGTATTGGGATTATAATCTAAATATTTTTCAATCTCCTTTTGAATGTCGCTGTACTGAGTATAAAACTCATCGTTCTTTGCTCGTCTTGCGTTCTTAAGGTTTTTGATCGAGAATTTTCTGGCCATAAATTTATTTCAAATAAGTGATCATATTATATTCGTTTCCCCCTAATAATTAAATCGTCTTCGTAGCGAAGCGGAGAAGACACCTTATTTCCCCTTTTAAATAAATAAAAAACAAATTTATTTATTATTTAAGAGCCTATCAAAATTCCTTATTTATAAGGAAATATTTTTTGAATTGCGTATAACAAGTTATATGTGAACTTGTTGTTTTTTTCTTTATTATTAGCTAAAATAAATTTAAAAATATGCTTTCAGTAAACATTCTGGTTGCATCAAAAAATTTTTAGACTCTAGCTTTACTGCTTAATCGGCATAATTATATATAAATAGTCCTTATCTTTTTCCGGGCGCAGGATACAGGGAGTGTTATTGTCTATAATTTCAATCTTTACATTCTCTCCATCAATATTATTTAAGCCGTCTAATAAATAATGGTAATTTACTATTATTCCATTGTCATTGCCGGTCACCCTGGCCTCTAGCTTAGTAACGTTTTCACCGGCCTGGCCGGATGCGGAAGAAACAATGACTTGATTTTTATCTTTGGGGAAATCAAGATTAATGTCATTAATCCCGGTTTTAGAAAAAATTGAAGACGCTTTTACGGCCCTGATTAATTCTCCCCTATTAACCATGCTTATAGTTTTAGAGCCGGTGGGGATAATCTGTTTATAATCAGGATATTGGCCCTCTATTAGGCGCGAGACCAGCTCCGTGGACTTAACCGTAAATAAAATTTGGTTATCAGAGATATAAAATTTAATTTCCTCATCATCGCTGGAAATATCTCCTCCCTCGCGCAACCCGGACAAGATCCTTATTAGCTCCTGCAAGGTTCTCGCTGGCACAATTATGCCCTTATCTTCGTTATTGTCCGGAACTGTTTTTAGGTCTATTTCTTTTTCCGCCAAACGATAGCTGTCGGTAGCGGCCAAGATTAGCTTCTTATTATTAAATCCAAAAAACACCCCTGATAATTCCAGCCTGGACTCGCTACTTGAAACAGCAAACACCACCCTGGACAATGAATCCTTAAACTCTTCTATTTTGACGCTGTAAAAATCTTTCTTGTCAACGGTTGGAATTAGTGGAAAATCTTCTGCTGACTGCCCGCGCACCTTTGTCTTATAATTTTCACATTCCACTAACAAATCATTGTCTTTCTGGATAATGCTCACTTTTTTGTTAGGAAGCAAATTTATATACTCTGTAATAATTTTTGCATCAACCGTAAAAGACCCCTCTTTTTCAATCTTGCCCCTGATGGTATGCGTTACTCCTATTTCTAGGTTAGTAGTAATAATTTTTATACCCCCTTCTTTCGCGCAGACAAGAGCATTGTTAAGAATGGGTAGGTTTACATTTTTTCCAGCAACATGACCTACCACAAATAATCCCCCTTTTAAATTTTCTTGTAGACTTGAAAATTCCATACCTTTATTATATTAATTTATATTAAATATTAATGGTAATAGTAATAAGCGGGTTGATAAGTAAGAAATTTATTAAATAAAGCGCATTTTATGCCTAACCTTATTGAAAAATAAAAATTTTAAACTGTGGGTGACATGGGTGAAAGCTGTTGGCGAGGTTTGTGAATAATGTGTGGAAGTGGTTCACTGGCTGAGTTATTAAGGTTTTATTAAATTTTGATAACTGGCTATCAACTGGTTTATAAACAGCTATTATTCTGGAGGAGCTGCTTTATTGAGCTTACGTCTTGTTTGATTTTTTCGTTTTCTTTTTCATTTATTTCTCTTAAAATTTTATTGTAAGCATGCATTGCCGTGGTGTGGTCGCGCCCTCCAAGCTCTTGCCCAATTGTTGGATAAGAGGTATTAATCTCTACTCTCATTAGATACATAGCAATTTGCCTCGGCCAGACTAGCTCTTTTTTTCTTCCTTTTCCGGTTAGGTCTTTAACGCTAATATTGTAGAAGCTTGATGCGGCGTCTATTATATTTTTTGGGGTAATGGTTCTTAGCTGGTTGCTGGCGAGCAGGTCGTTTAAAATAGCTTTAGTGGTTTCTAGGGTGGGAGTAGAATTGTTAAACTCATGATAAGCAATAATGCGGTTTAACGCTCCCTCAAGCTCTCTTATATTATTTTGTATGTTATCAGCAATGTAGTTTAAAACTTCTCCATCAAGGGTATAATTTTTTTCCTTAGATTTGGTTTCTAGTATAGCTAACCTGGTTTCGACATTTGGTTGTGTGATATCAGCAATCATCCCCCACTCAAACCGGGACAATAACCTTTTTTCTAGGGCAGGGATAGATTTTGGCGGGCGATCAGAAGTAATTACTATTTGTTTATTAGCTTGATGAAGCTCATTAAAAGTGTGAAAAAATTCTTCTTGGGTTCCGTCTTTTCCCCCCATAAATTGAATATCATCAACTAATAATAAGTCTACGCCGCGATAACGGTCTTTAAAGTTTTTTGCTTGGCCGCTTCGAACCGCTTGGATATAGTCATTGGCAAATTTTTCACTTGATGCGTAAAGAATCTTATCTGATTGTTTAGAAATTTCATGCCCGATAGCTTGTAAAAGATGAGTTTTTCCCAAACCCACACCGCCATAAATAAAGAGAGGGTTGTAGGCATTGCCCGGGTTAGCAGTTACCGCCTGGCAGGCTGCATGGGCAAGCTCATTTCCTTTTCCGACAACAAAATTTTCAAATACGTACCGCGAATTTAAACCAAACCGATTTGAAATACTTGGCCTATCTCCGGAGTTAATTCCGCTTTTTATTTTTTCTATAATCCCATTAACATGACTTATCTTTTTCACTTCAACTTTATAGAATATTTCTTTAATTTTTTTGTTAGTAATATTTTCAAGGGCAGCGCAAATTTCTTTATGGTATTTTTTTTCTAACCAGGCCTTGGTGAATGTGTTTGGGACACATACCACCACCCTACTTTCATCAAAAGATGAAATAAATGAGTTTTTAAACCAAGTGGTAAAGTTTGCTCTAGACAGGTTCAGTTCTATTTCTCCTAAAACCGCCTGCCAAATTTGATTATTGTTCATAGGGATCTAATAATAGTTATTTAATTTTAGAAATATCGTAAGGGCGAGATTAATAATACCAATTAAATTTACTTTGAGTTTAACAATAAGTATTATAACAAGCAAGTCTTAATAGCGCCACCCCCCAGATGTTTACAGAATGTTAATAATAAGTGGAAAAAATTAATTTAACATATTTTTTCTTTATTGACCACGAAAGGCAAACGTGCTATGTTAAGATAGTAAGTTGAGCTAAATAATAATTTAATAAACAATATATTCCCCAATTATATTTTTAATAAAACAATATGCCAAAGAGAACTTATCAGCCCAATAAACGCAGAGCTAAGAAAAAACATGGCTTTATAAAAAGAATGCTGACTAAAAGCGGGCGCAATACGTTAAAAAGAAGAAGAGCAAAGGGAAGGAAAGTAATTTCTAAATAAAACCCTCGCGTATTTTTGCGGACCATGGAAAATTACTAAAATTTTGTTATAAATCCTTGATTGTTCTTAGTTTAAGATAGGATGGCGGGCGACAGTTGCGATATTAATTTACTGCTTTTATGTTAAAAAAAATAAACTGTTTAAACAAGGACAAAGAGTTTGATAATGTCTTTAAAAATGGCCGAGTTAGCTATGATAAAATATTGGGGGTAAGGGCCGCAAGCAGTAAAATAAAAAATTGCCGTTTTGGTATTATAGTTAGCAATAAAATAAGTAAAAAAGCGGTAGAGAGAAATAAAATAAAGAGGAGGCTGAGAGACATCGCCGGTAAAGAGTTAGAGAAATTAAAAGGCGGCTTTGATGTTATAATGATAGCCCTGCCAACAATTTCAGAAGGAGAATACCAAGAAATGAAGCTGTCAGTTATCGGGCATTTTAAAAAGCTGAGATTATACAAATAGCAAAGAACATTTTTTTGCTATTTATTGTGTTTATTACTATTCATGTTAATACATTATCCACGATATATAGTTATAAAAATACTTAAACTATATCAAAGGACCATATCATTCGACCATGGGATATTAAAGGTTTTTTTTCCGCATGGCTTTTGCCGTTTTCGGCCTACTTGTTCTGACTATGCAATTAATTCAATCAGCAAATACGGAATTGTTAAGGGAGGACTTAATGCTTTATGGCGAGTTATGCGCTGCAATCCTTGGAATAAGGGGGGCTGGGATCCGGTGAAGTAATTATTAACCTAAGTAGAGCTAGTTAAATTTATAATTTGTTTTTTATATTCAATATCCAATAACTAAATTCCAAACAAATTCTAATAATAAATACTCAATAATTAAACTTGATTATAATATAGAATGATTATAGTAATTGAATATTTATTATTTATTATTGTTTGATTATTGGAATTTGGTTATTGATTATTTTATTTAATATTTATGTCAAATATATTTCAAACTATTTTTTACGAACCAATTTTCAATTTGGTGATTTTTTTATACGACATTGTGCCTGGCAATGATTTAGGGATTGCCATTATTCTTTTAACTATTGTTATTAAATTGCTATTGCTTCCTTTGTCTAAGCAGTCGATTAAGTCCCAAAAGGCTTTACAGGATCTACAGCCTAAAATTAATGAAATAAAGAAGAAATATGCTAATAAAAAAGAAGAAATGGGCCGGGCCATGATGGCTCTTTATAAAGAAAATAAGGTTAATCCTTTTTCCTCCTGTTTGCCCCTACTGATTCAATTACCTTTTTTATTTGCTGTTTTCAGGGTCTTTAGAAATGGCTTTACGGAAGAGTCGCTTAATTTAGTTTATCCTTTTATTACCCGTCCAGAAATAGTAAATAGCATTTCTTTGGGTTTTTTAGATTTATCCAAGCCGAATGTATATTTAGCCATCCTGGCCGGCGCCGCTCAGTTTTGGCAAGCCAAGATGATGATGACAAATAAATCTGAAATTAAGTCTCCTGGGGCCAAAGACGAAAATATGATGGCCATGATGAATAAACAGATGATCTATTTTATGCCGGCTTTAACGGTTTTTATTGGTTTAACCCTACCTGGCGGCTTATCTCTTTATTGGTTTACTACTACCCTATTAACAGGTTTACAGCAGGTGTATATTTTTAAAAAGAAAAAGAAAGATGGACAAGGTGGTGACAACAAAGTTATTGAGGGAGAAGTAGTTAAATAATTAATAAGAAAACAGAAACAGACGACAGACGACAGATTATTCTATACTGTTTTCTGTCGTCTGTTTTCTGTTTACTAATAAATGATTGGCGTATTTGACTCTGGCCTTGGCGGCCTAACAATTTTAAAGGAGTTTTTGAAGATATTGCCTCAATATGATTATGTTTATTTGGGAGACAATGCCCGCACTCCTTATGGCCATAAATCACAAGAGGTTATTTATAGATACACTGAAGAAGCAGTGGATTTTTTATTTAAAAAGGGTTGTGAGTTGGTTGTCATTGCATGTAATACAGCTTCGGCCAAGGCTTTAAGAAAAATTCAGAAAGAATGGCTGCTGGAAAATCAGCCCCGGAAACGTGTATTAGGAGTAATTATACCGGTAGTAGAAGTTGTGAACGAGAAAGTAAAAAATAACCCAAAGGGAAACCGTCTAGGTATTATTGGTACTCGCTCTACGATTGAATCAGGAGTTTACGAGAAAGAGCTTAAAAAAATGGATTTAGATATTAAAATATTTAGCCAGGCCTGTCCTTTATTAGTTCCTTTGGTTGAAGAGGGCTGGCTGAAAAGGCGGGAGACAAGAATGATTTTAAGACATTATTTAAGGCCTTTGAAACTAAAAAAAATTGATATTTTAGTTTTAGGTTGTACTCATTATCCGGTTCTATATAAACAAATTCAGGAGATAATGGGTAAAAGATGCCAAGTTTTAAACTCCCCAGAATATGTAGCTGAAAAATTAAACGATTATTTAATTAGGCATCCTGAAATTGAAAAAAAGATAAAAAAAGATAAAAAAAGAATTTTTTATACTACTGATGACCCGGCTAGATTCAAAGAACTGGGAGAGAAATTTTTAGAAGAAAAGATTGAGCAGGTTGAGAAAATTAGTTTATAAAGAATAATAGAGATAAAAAAGGCGCTCCGATATCATTGGGGCGCTTTTTGTATAGTGTAGATATATTAATATTTTTCACATTGTACTTGATAAAACGCTTGTGGATGATCGCAGGACGGGCATTCTTGCGGAGCTTCTGTCCCGGTATGGATATAGCCGCATTCTCGGCAGACCCAGAGAGTCTCCTGCTCTTTTTTAAATACAGTCCCGGCCTCAATTTGCGCTAGCAGTTTTTCATATCTCTCCTTGTGATGACTCTCCGCCCTAGCAATAGCCTTCAACCTAATGGCAATATTATCTAATCCTTCTTCTTGGGCGGTTTTAGCGAAATCAGGGTACATTTCCGTATATTCATAGGTTTCCCCGGCTATTGCCGCTTTAAGGTTTTCTGCAGTTGTTCCGTAATTAGTAGGAACTTCCGCTTCTACCTTGATTGTTTTATTTTTTTCTCCAGACTTTTCTAAGAGTTCATTAAGGTGTTCAAATATTCTTTTGGCATGGGTTTTTTCTTGTTCAGCCGTTTCTAAAAAGATTCCAGAGGTTTGTTCATAGCCTTCCTTAATAGCCACTTTGGCATAATAAGTGTAGCGATTTCTAGCCATACTTTCGCCAATGAAGGCTTTAGTTAGATTTTGAATAGTTTTTTGCATATTTCTACTAATTACGAATAAATTACGAATTTAATAATTTAAAATAAAATGAAGTTAAATTGTAATCTACTCCTTAGTTATTAATTTTATATTATTTTTATTATATTAAACTCTTATTAAATCTTAGTTAAAGATGTAGATCATTATATCGCCCACATTAGTTCCTGTTTCTCCGGTTAAGATAAGCGAATTGCTGATTTTCTTTAAAAGATTATAGGAGTCATATTTTTTAAGATATGATTCTATATTTATTTTTTTATTTTTCATCTCATTTAAAGTATTGTTATCAACAATGCCCCCGGCTATATTCTGCAAATAATCAGAGCCGTCAGTGCCGACACTAGCCATTGCCCAGGCGCCAGAGTGTTTTTTCATAGCAATGATAGTAGTAGCCGCATAATGTTGGTTGCGGCCCCCAAGGCCATGATTTTTAGGTAATTTAGGGGTGGTTTCACCGCCAATGAGAAGTGTATTATAACTAGAATATTTATTATTTAATATTTCTTTGGCTCTGGCTTTAGCCGCTATATCAGGGGGACCTACCTGTTTATCAGTAATGATAAATGGCTTAAGCCCTAATTTTTTAGCTTTTTCCTCCATGGTTTTTAAAGCCAGCCTGTTATTCCCGATAATATAATTATAGCAATTATTTAATCCCTTGGGGGTTTCCAGGTTTTTGTCTTGCATTCCTTTTTTAAGGTAATTTAGTACACTTTTTGGTGCCTTGGAAATTAGCTGATGTTTTTTTAGGATATTATAAGCGTCTTTGAAAGTTGTAGAGTCTGGAGCCGTGGGGCCGGAAGCAATTACGTCTAAATCGTCGCCAATAACGTCTGAAATTATAAGAGAAATGACTTTTGCCGGCGCGAAATGCCTTCCTAATTGCCCGCCTTTTATTTTAGAAACATGCTTTCTGACTTTATTAATTTCATGAATTGTTGCTCCGGAAGCTATTAATAGTTTGCTGATTTCCTGCTTATCTTCTAAGCTTATTTCATCTACCGGGCAGGGCATAATTGCTGATCCACCGCCTGAAATTAGGCAGATAATTAAGTCGTCTTTACTAATATTATATTTGCTTTTTAAGGATAGCATCTCCTCTACTCCATCCACGCCTTTTTGGCTTGGGGTAGGATGAGTAGCCTTATGTATTTTAATCTTTTTGGTTTTGTAATTAGTGTTTTTGCAATTAACTATTCCAGCGGTGATATTTTTAACCCCAATAATTTCTTCTATTTCTTCAGCCATGGACCCAGAGGCTTTGCCCCCGCCAATTACAAAAATACGGTCTTTAATCCTGATGGAACTCAGTTCCGAAGCTTCGGAACTGAGTTCCATTGATTTTTTTATAGTTAAGATTTTTTTATTCCGATTATACTTAACCGCCTTCCTCATAAGTTCTCTAGGTAGAACGCTTTTTATCCCGGCTTCTGCTAATTCTAAAACCTGTTTTCTTAATTTAGTTTTAGCTAGCTCTTTTTTATTTTTTATAAGCATGATTTTAAATATTAAATTTATTAATATGACTATTTATAGAAATAAAGATATTATTTTCATTTTAATTTTGGATTGATAAAATAAGTTATATATTCTATAATTGAATCATCTTGCTCCAAATAAGTAGTTGCACGTTTCAAAGAAAAAATTTAATATAGAAATTATTATTACGATAGATTAATAAATAAAAGGGAGGTGATTAATATGGGGTTGGCTAAAATGTTTCTAAAAGCGCTTATAAGTACTTCAATTAAGCAAGCAGCTGGCGTTGGATCACCTAAAAATGCTAAAGAATTTGGAGAATTAGTGGCAGCTAAAATTATAGCAAAAGAAACATTAACTCAACTTGAGGGTGATAATAAAAAGTAGATTTTGAATATTTGACTGTGTTGATTTTAGCTCTGAGATCGTTTAGTGCAGGATAAAACTGTACATTACGGTCTCTTTTTTTGGATAATACAACTTTTGAAGAACTAGATCCATGTTAGAGGATAAGCAAAGATATAAACCCCGTTGCTATAATTTACCTGTCACCACTGGGCGGCCATTATTTTTTGCTTCTTGAAGTAGTTCAGAATAATTTGGTTGATATTTTTCTAATTTAGCCAGACCGACCATATCAGGAGGGGAGGCTAGAATTACTTTTGTGACGTCATTGTTTTTATTTAAAGATTGATGGTGTATTACTTTATTGCATCCAAGACTGTGACCCATTAAAATTATTTTCTTATATCCGAGTTTTTTAGCTTCATCAATCCATAAATCAATATCATAAATACATTCTTCAAATTTTTCATAAAATGCACCAATCCTTCTTGTTTTATTTCCTCCATCTTCTTGAATTTCAGAAGTTTTTATATCATTGATGTGCCCATAGCCTCTGTTGTGTCCATAAATATAACCAAAATTATTATCAGCTAATTCTTTTCCAAGCACTTCAGCAATATAGTTTTCTATAATATTACCAGACATCCCATGCATAAAAATAATACAAGTTTCTTTTGAAGAAGAACCCCAATGAAATCCTTGTAAATTTAAATCATCTTTTGTTTTGCCATGCAATAGCTCTACTGAATTCATATTTTATTTGTTTTGAAATTAATAAATGGAGCGAAGCGACCTCAGATTTCCCCTTTATAATTAATAAAAAAAATAATCTTTCGCTGTGGCTGTAATATTAAATGTGTAAAGAAGAAGACTAAAAAAATTTATTTCATACAACAAGTTAAATGCGAACTTGTTGTTTTTTAATTTTTATTTTAGTAAAAAATTTTCAAAATATTTTTTTACGGGACGTTTTATAGGAGTAACTAGAACCCTCTTTCTTTCCCCACAATAACATCCAGTTTTCTGCTTAATATACTTATCTCCACAGGAGTGGGGATTTCTAAAGAATTATCAAGGGTTAGGGGTGATTTATTATTTTGAATAATTAATTTTTTTATAGAAAAAAAGCTTTGGTTTTGTTCTTTACTTAGTTTAATAATTCTTCTTTTAGGATTAGTATATATAAAAAGCTCTAGTTTTCCGTCTTGAGGGTTAGGATTTATATTTTCAGGAAGATTATTAAAAGTAGATAGATTTATTATGTTAATTGCGCCATGTTCCATAATTTCTATAGAATAATTTTTTAAAACCTCGCTTCCTCTTCCTGATGGATTTATGTCTAGAACTGTCCCCTGCGCTGTTATTGTTGCTTGGGATAGAAAATAATAATTATTAGCCTGTCCCATGTCTAGTTTTTCAATTCTGCGGGCGGATAAAACATCGCAGGCTTCCTCCCCTTCTCCAATGCCAAGAGAAGAAGAAATAGAGTTATTTTTTTCTCCTATTGGAATAATACCTAAGGGAACATTAGTTCTATAATACCCGTCTGTTTCAGCTCTTATTATAGAATTAATAATTTGATTCACAGTATTATCATTGCCAACCGCTACAATAGTTTTGGCTCCTTGCTGTAGCTCGTTTTTAACTGCTTCATTAATATTTTTCATTACATTAAGCCGAATTATTTTTCCATTTAAACCAAGGTCAGTAATACGGGTTTCGATTTGCGCTAGAACATTATCGTATTTTTTAGTATTAACAAAGCTGTCGTAAATATAAACATGCATACTAATAAATGCAAAATTAAAAATGCAAAATGCAAAATTAATATTGGCATGGTTAGTTTAAGAAGTGATTTCAGCTTCTTCCTGTTTCTTTTTTTCCATTGAGGTGGCCATGGTGCATTTTCCGTTTAGAATTGCGCCTGGCTCAACAGAAAGAGATGAACATTCAATGTCCCCGAAAATTTTAGCTGAAGCAACAATATCAAGAGATTTTTTTACTTTTATATTGCCATTTACTTCTCCGCCGATTTTAGCCTGCTGAGCGCTTATGCTGGCTATAATCTTAGCTTTATCTCCAATAAAGACGTTACCGGCTGTTTTTAAACTGCCCTCCAATGCTCCCTCCACAATAATATTGCCCTGGCCATTAAAGTTACCTTTAACTTTTACAGACGGCCCGATTATTGTTTCAACCTCCTTGAAATTTGCTTTTTCACTTTGTTGCTTAAACATATTTTAGACAACAGATAACAGACAACACCTGCCTGCCAGTAGGCAGGGACGGCAGCCCATAATTGAAGACTGGCAAACGGTAGTCTGATTCTGTAAGTTTATTAGTTTATCTAATTTAATCTTAGGTTACTACTGGTTGTTTGTCAAAGAGAAAAAAATAGTGTAATATTGTATTTAGTATAATATTTTGGCAGCATATTTATGGTGCTTTTATTTTTAAAGAATAATAAGTTGATATCGGCTTGCATTGGTAGATGAGTCTAGAACTAGCAATTGCTGTTATGTGAAGGAGCATTGAGTGTTTAGGTCCTTGAATAGCTTCAGCCCTGTTTAAGGACAAGGGGCAGGGTGGGTTAGCCCTTTAGACAGAAAGTTGACATTTGCCCAGGCATATAAGCCCTCATAGTTTAATGGATAAAACAAGAACCTCCTAAGTTCTAGATCCATGTTCGACTCATGGTGAGGGCACAATATAGTTATTTAAATCGATAATAAGATATGTCCACAAATTTGTAGACTAAAAGTATATAATAAGTTAAATTTGTTGTTCTACAAAAAATTAGCCATTGATCAAACAGATTAAAGTGAATTAAAAGATAATAATTTTGGCTAATATTAGTTAAAATACATATCATTTTAGCTAATATTAGTTAAAATAATTTTATTATTTTTGTAAAGAAATTGAAATCTATAAATTATGGATCAAAAAGATGAAAAATATATGGCTTTGGCTATTAAAGAAGCAAAGAGATCATCTTAACCATTAAAATGTGGGGTTGTTATAGTTAAAAAATGGGTGAAATATTAGCCAAAGCGTATAATACACAACGGTTTGATAATAATGCAGGCGTACATGCTGAAATGAATGCTGTAAAAATAGCAGGAAAAATGCTTGACACAAAGGATTTGAGAAATTGTGACGTTTATAGCACTTGTGAACCTTGCATTATGTGTTTAGCAGTACTTTCTTACGCAAAGGTCAAGAAAATTTTCTTTGGCTCTCTCCTTCATAAGGTTTCATCTCAAGAAAGAATGATTAACATAGATATTGATACTTTTATAGAGAAACTACCGCATAAACCTGAAATAATTAAACAATTTATGGAAAAGCAGTGTAAAGCGATTAATGATTCCTACACAGTACTTTATATGTTAAAAAGGGCCCTTAGTTCAGCTGGTAGAACGTCTGGCTGGCAGCCAGAAGGTCAGGAGTTCGAATCTCCTAGGGTCCACAAAAGGGGCGGGGTGAAGCTAGAGCGTTTGGCTAGCAGCCAAAAGGTCGCGGGTTCGAGCCCTACTGGGTCAACTTATAATATTTTCGATTTGAGATTGAAGATTTCAGATTGATTCTAATAAAATTTGATAAATATATTTAATAAAAGTTTTATGTAGAACATTTTGGATTAATAATAATTGCTCTATGTAGAATATTAATATTTAATAAATTAATTGCTAATATTAGCATATAACTAGCAAAATACAAAAACATATGGAATTAAATGATAAAAATTTTAAACAAGAAGTTGAGGAGTACAAAGGATTAGTATTAGTTGATTTTTTTGCTCCGTGGTGCGGTCCATGTAAATTAATGGCGCCTATAATTGAGGAGTTAATTGAAGAAAATAAAGATAATAATGTAAAAATCGGAAAACTAAATTCAGATGAGAATAAAGAGGTATCAGAAAAGTATAATGTTATGGGTTTTCCGACGATAGTTTTATTTAAGGAAGGAAAAGTTATTGAACAAGTAACAGGAGCGCAAAGCAAGGATTTTTTACAAGAATGGATAAAGAAAAATCAATAGTTTTAAGACTTTAGTCCACAAAAATGTGGACTTAAAATATAATTATGTATAAAAGGGGATAAGTCCACAAATTTGTGGACTTATCTTTTTGTTTTAGCTAATGTTAGCTAAATTATTTTAGGGGATAACATGGGGATAGATACTAAGAAATTAACAAAAAAAGTCAATATATATAAAATAATATGTTTAATGATCATTTGTAAAAAAAGGATTAACCAATGTCTGAAAAAGATAAAGAACCTTGTCAGTGAACATTCTAAAAATGTTTATCAGAAAAGAAACAGAGAAATATAATTTATAAATAATATCCTGAGCTATTAGTTCAGGCTATTTTTTTATTCTGTTAAATAAGATTCTTAATAGAGTGGATAGAGTGGGTTGTAGTAAAACTATTATTTTAATATTATTTTGTGTTCTAGGGATAGCTAATGCCGGTTTAATGAGGTAAACTTGTTTTATATATTAAAAAAGTATAAAATAATAATAATTAAGATATTAAATTATATTATATGTACGATACAATAATAATTGGTTCTGGCCCAGCAGGCATGACAGCCGGCATTTATGCGGCACGTCGGGAAATGAAAGCGTTAATAATTGGAAAAGAATTAGGCGGGCAGTTAATTTGGGCTTCAGAAGTAGAAAATTATCCTGGATTTAAATCAGTTGATAATTTTGACTTAATAACTAAAATAAAGGAGCAGGTAAATGCCCTGGGAGCAGAAATTAAGACTGATGAAATTAAGGAAATAAAAAAAGTTAGCGATTATTTTTTAGTAACTACCAGGAAAGAGAAATTTGAAGCTAAAACCGTGATCGTTGCTATTGGTTTATCTCCACGCAGACTTGCTATCCCGGGTGAAGAAGAATTAACTGGCAAGGGAGTCTCGTACTGCGCTAATTGTGATGGCCCTATTTTTAGAGATAAGGTAGTAGCGATAGTGGGCGGAGGCAATAGCGCTTTGGACGCCACGGAAGTAATGTCTAAAATCGCCGCAAAAGTATATTTAATCCATCGCCGGGAAGAGTTTCGTGGTTTTGAGGCTCTTGTAGATGAAGTAAAAACCAGAGATAATGTGGAACTGGTGCTAAGCAGCGAAATTAAGGAAATTATTGGAAAAGAAAAGCTAGAAAAAATAAAAGTTTTTAATAAAAAAACTAACAAGGAAGGCGAGCTGGAAATTGACGGCCTGTTTGTTGAAATCGGCCGATTAGCTAATACGGATTTAGTAAAAGATTTAGTTAAACGAGATGAGAGAAATCAAATACTGGTAGATGAGAAATGTAAAACAAACACAGAAGGAATTTTTGCAGCTGGGGACGTTACCCAAGTTCCTTTTAAGCAGATTACGATAGCCCAGGGCCAAGCGACAATAGCGGCCTTAGCCGCTTATGAATATTTACAGCTTAAACAAGGCAAGAAAGCCGTTGTTGCGGATCGGAGTAAACCTAAAGTATAAGGAGGGGGTATGTTAAAAAAATTGATAGATTGTATTTTTAGAGTGCGTCTAATGACAAAACCCTTAATACACAAAATAAGAATTGGCCGCCATACTATAACATTCAATTCTTTAACTCTTGGGAGAATTCAAATGAATAAAAAATAATTTAACTAAAGCCATGAGGAGAGATTCATAGAGAAAAATTGTGAGGGGGGGGTATGGGTAGAGCCTGGCAAGATTGTATAGAGGGTAAAAAAACAGCAGAAGAAACAGCGGCTGAAATTCCAGATGATGGAAGGAAGACTGTGAAAGAAATTCTTCTTAGATTTGATGTCTTTATGCAAGAAATGGAACAGGACGTTATTTAAAGTTAAAAAAATCTGTTTTAAATCCCTATCAAGTGAAATTGATGGGGATTTTATTTTAATCAAAATTTGTATATAAGTGGATTAAACCCTGGATTTCCGCTTTTGCGGGAATGACAAAATGCGGTTGGATTCCCCTTTATGCTTACTTTATCGGCAAGGCGAGCTGGAATGACAATATACAGTGGGCAAAAGTGTTTGTAGAATTATCAACGCCTGCTATAATTAAAATATGCTAGATTTAATTGAAGAACAAAATTTATTTAACCAAGGTCATAAATTGATCGGCGGTATTGACGAAGCTGGCCGCGGTCCTTTGGCGGGTCCGGTAGTAGCGGCATGTGTAATATTGGGGCCGGAATTTAGGGCTGGTAAAAGCAAACTAGAATTAGTTAAAGATTCAAAAAAATTAACTGCCAAGAAAAGAGAAGAACTATTTGATGTAATTTATAATGAATTTGCTGAAGTGGGGGTTGGTATTTGCGACCATAGTACAATTGATAAAATAAATATATTGCAAGCAACTTTTTTAGCTATGAAAAAAGCAATTGGAGCGCTTAGAAAAAAGCCGGAATTTATTATTTTAGATGGTAGGTTTCCAATTCCGAATATGAGTCTAAAGCAAAAAGCAGTTATTAGAGGAGATGAATTAGTTTTTTCTATTGCCGCGGCTTCCATTATAGCAAAAGTAACTCGGGATAAAATAATGAAAGAAATGCATGAGACTTACCCCCAATATTGTTTTGATAAGCATAAGGGTTATGGTACAAAGTTGCACATAGAACGGCTAAGGCAGCATGGGCCCAGCCCAATTCACCGCCGTAGTTTTAAACCGGTAAAGATTTTATTGTGAGAGGTTGTAAAAAGCTAAAAGATGCTGTGATAAGTTGAAATTGTATATTGGGTATTGGGGACTGTTCAATTGTTCAATTGCTATATCGTTATATTGTTGGCAGGTTAAAGTAGATTAAAAAAATTGCGTGAGATTGGAAAAGGTTATATTTATAAATTTTATTTTTATGGGATTTAAGGAGTATAAAAAGAAGAGGGATTTTAAAAAGACTAGTGAGCCCAAGCCTGTAGTCAAGGGAAAAACACAGAGCCGCTTTGTTATTCAGGAGCATTATGCTCGCAACTTGCACTATGATTTTCGTTTAGAAATGGCAGATGAAAAAGGCAAAGAAGTGGTTTTAAAATCATGGGCTGTTCCTAAGAATATCCCAGTAAAAGTCGGAGTAAAACGATTAGCAATACAGACCGAAGATCATCCGATTGAGTACATTAATTTTTCCGGTATTGTTCCTGAAGGAAATTACGGAGCGGGAGTTGTAAATATCTGGGATAAAGGCAGGTGGGAATTGATGGATGGCATTTTAGCAGAGGGCAGGTTGATTTTTAAATTAAAGGGTAGTAAGACAAAGGGTGATTATGTGATGATTAAGACTCGAAGTTGTGGAGGTAAGGCAAATAATAAATTAAATTGGTTAATTTGGAAGAAGTGATGTAAT
>JBDRJA010000066.1:0-26138 GCA_043815345.1 Patescibacteria group bacterium
TTCGGCGGACAAGAAAAAAAGGTTTTAAACTATTTTAAAGGCTTTTAAAAGCGCCCGCCCCCGCTTTTAAAAGCAATAATTTCCCCGCGGGCAAAGACCGGCTTTAGGTGATTTCAAGTTTTCCGCGGGCGAAAGCCCGCCTCACCCGCAGGTGCGGGGCTATTTGGTAGCAAATTCTTTTCCTTCATTCTTTGTTAAAAGTTCGGGTTGTGTCATTTTTTCACTCCTTTTTGTTATAATGAAAAAAAGTAAAAAATTATAGGCTATTAATAAGTTAATCATAGAAAAGAAAAAAAATCAACTCTATTTATTTTTTGCTCAGATTATTAATTGACTAGATTATAAAGATTTGATAAGGTTTCTTTAATATATTTTAAAGTAAAAATGAATGATCTTTTTTATTAATCTATCAAAAAGAAAGGAGAAATGTATGGCAGGAATTCAGGAAATTACGGCAGAGGCGTTAACGCAAGAAAATATTATGCAGGGTTTTATCAGCGACCAGATAAAGGCAATCCAGGAGGCAGTAGGAGACGATGGGTTGGCCATAAATGCCTTATCCGGCGGGGTAGACTCTTCAGTGGTTACTTTTCTTGCGCATAGGGCTATTGGCGACCGGTTAAAAACTTTCTTTGTTGATACTGGTTTGATGCGGGAAAATGAGCCGGAAGATGTGGTAGAGATTTTTAGGCGAGCAGGCATACCGGTTAAAATCATTGATGCCAAGGACGTGTTTCTAGGGGCTTTGAAAGGCCTTACTGATCCGGAGGAAAAAAGGGACAAGGGCGTGACCGAGCCTTTTTACCGCGTAGTATTTAAAAAGCTGATTGAAGAAAGCGGGGCAAAAGTTTTATTTCACGGCACAATCCTGACAGACGTGGATGAGACTGAAGCCGGCATAAAACGCCAGCATAATATCTTTGCCCAAATCGGCATTGACCCGGAAACGGAATTCGGCTATAAGATTCTTGAGCCCTTGGTGCAACTGCGCAAAGACGGGGTCAGGCTAGTGGGCAGGGCGCTGGATATGCCAGACGAGATGGTTAATCGCCAGCCTTTTCCAGGGCCTGGCCTGGCCGCCCGGATTATTGGAGAGGTAACGGAAGAAAGGCTGGGTATTATCAGGCCAGCAACCGCTATTACTGAAGGGCTTGTTAATCAATTTAAACCTTTTCAGTCCATGACCATCCTGCATGAGGATCGGGTAACCGGTATCGTGAATGGTAAACGCGCATTCGGATTGCAGATTGAAGTGAGGGTATGGAATAGCACTGATGCGCGTGAAGCAACAGTGGCGAGATTGCCCTGGGAGGTTTTAGACGAGCTTGGTGAACGTATTCCGGCCGAAGTGCCGGGCGTGGTGGGTGTTACTTACAATCTGACCAATAAGCCGCCCCTTACCATGGAGGCGCTCTAGGCTTCAAAAAAAGAGGGTTATAATTATATACGGTCCAGCAACAGTTGGATCGTTTTTTTATTATAAATAACAAAAGCTGCGTTATTTACGCAGCTTTTGTATTATCTCGAAAAATATTAAATGATAATTTGTTACCTAAATAATATATATTCTTGATTAAAATCGTCTTGGACGATCTTGCATTTTTTGCCTGTGACAATCACGGCAAAAAAGTGGTCTGTCTCCGCTCGGTTCAAATGGTAGTTCGGTAATTTTTGCTCCACACTGTGAGCATGACCAATCACCTTGATACATTCTGCGATCGTCGGAGTTGTTTTGATACGCCATTGATTTGTTTTACGTTATTTTTGCAGTCGCAAAGTAAACGTAAATATTATTTAATTATGTTAGCAGTATAGCAAAATTTCATATTTTTGTCAATGATTAACCTGAATTATTACTCTAAATTAGCCAATTTATAAAAATAAAAAAAATGCTGGTTTTTTAATAAGTACGCATAAAAATTTATATATAAATAATTAAAGGGCTTAATAGCTAATGTTATTATTGTCCTTTATATTTTTCCCTGGAAACAGCTCTTTATTTTTTTCCTTTTGCGCCTTTTGTTAATTTATAAATAATGCCTCTAATGCTATAATAAAGTTAGGGGTGACTTTGAGTAATACAAAACTTGACGGAACTAAGACATAATATAAAAATTAGCTTTTTTGATCAAGACTTAAAACACTATTAAATAGACAGCTAGAATGTTAGGCGGCAAATAATAAATAGAATTCTAGTTGTCTTGTATGTTATTTAATGATAAAAATATTAATTAAAATTTTATATTTAATACTAGCGGCGGTATTTATTGTATCCTTATTTAAAGTAAAAGATTTTCCTCCACAGGACAAAATTGATCCAAAACTGTTAAATGAACCAAAGCAGACAGAAACTAGACGCGAAGATTTTGATTTTAATTATCGGGAAAAAAATTATTATGTTAAACCATTGGCAGAATATGAGCTTTGGGGATTGGTTGTTACACACAATAATATCGGCGCCTGGTATAATTATTATCATGATGAAAATTCAGTTAATTTAAAAGACCTTTGCGTAGTTTGGGGACCCAATATAGAGAATGGTGTTTATCGAGAAAAAGAAATTAGTTTTAAGAGTGGAGAGTGGACTTGTTATTCCCAATGGTCTGGCGGTCTTAAAGAAACGTTTTATCCTAATAAGCTTTCTAATAATCATTTACTGTCGTCAGATAAAGAAATCCAAGATACAATCCGCAGTGTAAATATAGGCGATCAAGTGTATTTAAAAGGAGCTTTGGTTGATTATCGGGAAGAGGGTAATGAATGGTACCGTATGACAAGCATAAGCCGTGATGATTCTAATCAGAATTCGAGAAGCGGCGGAGCTTGTGAAGTGTTTTTTGTTGATGAGATTAAAATATTAAAAAGCAACCAGGTTTATTGGCATTTAACCAATAGGTGGAGCAAGCGGGCAATTTTATTATTGATTATTTTGCAGTTTATAATTTTTATTATTAAATCAAAGAAACAATTATTTTCTAAATAATAACCGTTTTTATCACCTCGGCTTATAAGAAGCTAATAAATTAATTATTAATATTATGCCTATGAATTTTAAAAAATTCTCACCCAACATAATCGGACTTTTGCAATCTATCGGAGTGGCCATATATTGCTCCTTAATTAGCGGATTATTTTGGCTTATGCATAAAGTAACTCCAGAGCCACCAGCCTTCTTGGGGGCGATTGCAATTCTGTCTTCATTAGTTTTTTCAGCGACTGTTACCGGTTTATTGGTTTTTGGTTATCCGGCTTATTTAGCTCTGAATAATAAAATTAAAGAGGCTTTATTAGTTTTAGCTTATACTTTGCTTTATTCTTTATTAATCATTATCTTGTTTTTCTTTTTGGTTTTAATTTAATTTCAGTTACTTTGTGTAATAAAAATTGTTAAGCCACTAATTAGCGGTTTTTTAATTATCATAGTCATCCGCCTGACTTTTTTATTAGAATGATATAACATATAGATAGATATAGTTAACATAATGTTTTGAATAACTAACACTAAAAAATAAATATGGAAAAAAATATGGAAAAAAAATCTAAAAAACCATGCTGTTCTGATAAATCAAGGCTAATTCTATTAGGAATTACATTGATACTTGTTGTCTCAACTTTTGTCTTGTTTTCAATAACAGTTCTAAAGAAAGGACAAGCTACCGCAGGATCAAGTAGTTTTATTATTGCTTGAGTTATATTAATATTAGGAATAACAGTAATTAAAAAAAATTATAAAGGAATAAAAAACGAACATACTTTGCATGACGAAAGATCAAAAAAAATAATGGTGCTTGCAGGCTATAAAGCTTTTTTGATTTCTATTTGGTGGCTGCTTATTTTAAGCTATGTTACTGACGAATTTAATTTAATAGAATTTAGAGACACTTCTCAGGCCTTGGGAATGGGAATACTAGGCATGGCTATAATTTTTGGGATATGCTGGCTTTGGCAATCAAAAAAAGGGGATGAAGATTTAAATAAATGTTGTTAATATGCAAAATAGAATAAAAGAACTAAGGGTAAGATATAATCTAAACTCAAGAAGATCTAGCTAAAAAAGCCGGGGTGCGCCGGGAGACTATTGTTTTTTTAGAAAAAGGAAAATATAATCCATCCTTAAAATTAGCTCATGATATTGCAAAAATATTAAAAACGACAATTGACGAGTTATTTATTTTTTAATTTGAAATATGACAAATGAATTAAAACAAAAAAATGATCAACCAAATAGTGAGCAAGCGGGTAATAAAAAGCCGAGCAATCGGTTAATATATTCTGTAATTGCCGGCCTGGTTTTATTTGTGGCGGGCATTGTGGCCTTTTTGTTTGTTAGCCGAGATAAATTTTCAGGCGGTAATATACCATATATCTTTATCGCCATTTCTGCTTTACTTATTTTAGGAGTAATTATTGCAATTGTAGCTATAAAGAAAAAAGGCAAGCATGAACCGGATTACCGCACTTTTTTTATAATGGGTATTATCTGGCTACCCTTAGGCATTGCGACCGACAATCCGTCTTTCTGGGCAATGGGCTTGATTTTTATAGCGATTGGGTTAGCTAATAAGAGTAAATGGAGAAAGCAAACCTGGCATGATTTAACTCCAGGAGAGAAGAATTTTAAGATATGGATCATGGCGATTTTAGGTATTTTAGTTTTAGCCGGACTAGCGGCCTATATTTTAGTTCAAAAAAAGACTTTGTTTTAAGTAGAGAAATCACATAGTCGTATATTAATTTTTTTTACCTCTATACTAATGTAGCTATAGAGATTTTTTATTTTTTATCTTTTAAAAAAAATGGTATAATATAATTAGAATACAGCTAGCCTTTGTGGCTAGGTTTGTTATTGTACTTATGAAGATAGATGAGAAAATAAGTTTAATAAAAAGTATACGCAATATAGTTTATATTCGCTGGCTTTTTTTTGTTGGCCTTTTTGTTTTGGGAGCAGTAGTTCAAATAAACAAAAAAGCTTTTTTAAATTTAGAAGGAGATATTTTTTTACTTTTTGTGGTTGGTTATTTCATTTTCAATGCCTTAAGCCATCTTTGCGTTTTAGGAGGTGAAAAATGCGATGATAAAGTATTATTAACGGCTAAAGCATCTCAATTTTTTATTGATCCTATTTTTTTCACTTTTTTAATATATTTTAGCGGCGGCTCTGAAAGCAATATATATATCCTTTACTTTATCCCTTTGGCAATTGCGAGCGTTCTTTATCGGCCGATTATTATTTTTTTAGAATTATTTTATTCTACGGTTCTGTATCTAGCAATAATATTAGCAGAGCACTTTAACTATTTTAATCTTGGTAAAAATGATTTATTAGGAAGTTTTTATTTTCAAGATAATTTATACGAAAAAATATTAAATATTTCCAGCACTATTTTTATTCTTTGGACTGTGGGGATATTAAATATTTTTTTAGTGAGTTTATTGCGTCGGAGCAGACAGCAATTAATGGATGAGAAAAATAAAGTAAGATTGTCTACAGAAGCGCTTACTGATGGTATTATTATGTTTGACCAGGGGTTTCGGATTACTCTGGTTAATAAGCGGGCGGAAATGATATTTAATATAAGAAGAGAAGATTACGAGGGTAAGAATATATTGTCAACTAGACTTAAAGCCCCCCTAAAAGATTTTTTTAGATTAACCAAGGAGGTGGCTAGTAATGGGAAAAATGTATTCTCTAAAGAGTTTTCTTTTAAAGTTAAGGGGGTTTCAATAATAATCCAATCAAGCGTTGTTTTAATGTTAGATAAAAAGGGCAATCAAATGGGGGCAATACAAAGCTTTCATGATATTACCAGGGAGAAAGCTTTGGCGACAATGAAGAACGAGTTTATTTCTATTGCCGCCCATCAACTAAGGACGCCCATAAGCGTGATTAAGTGGGTTTTAAGTATGGCTCTTAAAGGCGATTTCGGCCACCTGACCAAAGACCTTGAAAAATATCTTGAGCGAGCCAATATTACTAACGAGCAAATGATTGCCTTAGTTAATGATCTTTTGAATATCTCTAGAATTGAGGAGGGTAGGTTTGGTTATGAATTTAAATTTGAGGATATAGAAAAAATTATCATTCAGGTAATTAAAGAATTCAAGGACTCTGATTTATTAAGAGAGAAAAAATTGAAGATTAAGTTTTTAAAGCCAAAAGAAAAATTACCAAAAGTTAAAATAGATAAAAATAAATTTGTGATGGTTTTGCAAAATATAGTCAGTAATGCGATTAAATATTCTAAAGAAAAAACAGAAATAATTTTTAAAGTTGAATTAGGGAAAAAGTTTATGAAAATGTATATAGTTGATCGAGGCATTGGTATTCCCGCAGAAGAGCATGATAAAGTTTTTTCAAGATTTTTTAGGGCCACTAATGCTAAAAAGAAAGGAATAAAAGGGTCGGGCCTGGGCTTATTCTTAGCAAGAAATATTATAAATTCTCACGGCGGTGATATATGGTTTGAATCTAAAGAAGAAAAAGGGACATCTTTTATTTTTACCTTGCCATTGGCCAAATATTTTACCCCTAAAAAAGCTGATGATGAGTTTGGAAATTTTTTAAAGAGTTTTTAATATTAATATACTTTGTCCAATAATTTAGAGGGTTTTTGAACATTGGTTAGAAAACTATGCTTACAATTACTACAATAAGCACGGGCGCAACTTCTTTGTTCTTTTTTATAGCTGGAGCGAGCATGTATTTTTCTTGGCGCAAGAAAAAAAATGATCTTTTGAAATTTTTTATTATTTTTTTGATTTCATTTAGCGTCCAACAAATGTTTTTATCTTTAGGATCGGGATTATTTTCTAAAGATCCAACGACTAGTAATTGGTTATGGTGGATTTCTCATATATTTATGTTTATTGCTATTAGTTATTTTATTCGCTTTCCGATAAAATTAAGATTTCCTCAAAAAGAAAAATTAATTTTTAAGTTGGCAATTTCTTATAGTATTATTGGCATAGCTATTCTCTTTTATAATATTTCTATAGTAGAACCTTTTCTACTTGATAATGGGGTCTATAATTGGAAAGTCCCGCCCATAGCCGGAGCTACAATAGGAATATTTACTACAATTTGCCTACTCGCTTCTTTTGGAATATTTATTGCTGAAGGCAGAAGAGTAGGTAAAAAAATATTAAAGTTACGCGCTTGGTTAATTGCGGCCGGAATATTGATTTTTTTAATTGGCGGCCCTATGCATAATTTTGTTAAGACCCCTACGTTGAATTTTTTAGCTGACTTTTCTCTTGTGTTTGGAGTTTTTTTAATGGTGCTGGGTATATACACGAGTAAATTTATTGAACTTAATAAAGCTCATAAAAGGGAAATTTAATTATGCTAAATAAATTAAAAAATGAATTAAAAAGTTTAGCTAATTCTAAACAGGCAGTAATTTTAAAAAGATTTTTTAAGACCGGCAAAGGGGAATATGGGGAGGGTGATATTTTTTTAGGAATTAAGGTTCCTGTTCAGCGTAAAATAGCCCAAAAATATTGTGAATTAAGCCTGAAAGAAGCAGTCTCTCTTCTTAAAAGTAAAATCCACGAACATCGTTTAGTGGCCATATTTATTTTAATAAATCATTATCAAAAAACTGACAAAAATGGGAAAGGAAAAATATTTAAGCTTTATTTAAAAAATACAAGGTATGTAAATAACTGGGATTTAGTTGATTTATCAGCGCCTAATATTGTTGGAGATTATTTACTAGATAAACCTAGGGCTGTTTTATATAAACTAGCAAGGTCCAGAAATCTCTGGGATAGGCGTATTTCTATAATTGCAACACTAACTTTTATTCGGAGTAATGAATTTGATGACACTTTAAAAATTGCTAAAATTTTGTTAAATGACGAACATGATTTAATTCATAAAGCCGTTGGCTGGATGCTAAGAGAGGTAGGTAAGCGCGACCAAAAGTTAGAAGAGAATTTTTTTAAAAAACGTTATAAAAAAATGCCTCGTACAATGCTAAGATATGCGATTGAAAAGTTTAGTGAAAATAAGAGGAAGTATTATATGAAAAAATAATATGAGATTTTCAATAAAACCAAAGGTCATACTAAAATTGTTGCCAAAATAAGCTAAATAAGATAGAATATATATAGAATTTCTAATTTCTAATTTCTAATTTCTAATTCCTAAAAATATGTCTATTAATAATCTTTTTAAAGTTAGCCAAAATGACAGGTATAAATTTTGCACGCATATTGTAGAAACTAGTTCTCCTAGGACTGATTATTATTTTTTAGTGATCCTCTCAACCTTGATTGTAGCTCTAGGATTAATGGCTGATAACGTAATTCTAGTTATTGGCGGTATGCTAGTAACGCCTTTACTATCTCCGGTTTTGGCGATTGCTCTAGGCGTTGTTATTAGCGACCATAAAGTTATTTGGAGATCGGTTAGAATTTTTTTAATGTCTTTTGCATTTGCTCTTTTAGTGGCTTTAATTATTGGTTTATTTACTTCAGCAAAGGTAGGGGAAGTAAGTATAATTAAAATAATGGAGCCTAATTTATTTACTTTTTTTGTGGCTGTAGTAGCAGGAGTAGCAGCAAGCTATACTTGGGCTAAGCCAGACTTAAATGAAACTTTACCAGGGATTGCCATTACAGTTACTTTAATTCCGCCATTAACTGCGGTTGGCTTAGCGATTGCAGATGGAAATTGGTTAATCTTTGGCCAAGTGACAAAAGTTTTGCTATTAAATATGTTTGGTATAGTAGTAGCTAGTTTAGTAGTTTTTTCTTTAATGGATTTTTATAAAGCAAAAAAGAAGATTGTAGAAGAGATAAAAGAAGAAAAAGAGGAGATAGAGAGGGAGAAGAACGGTAAATAAAATTTTTAATTCACCTAATTTCTAATAAAATTAAAATATGGGTAAAATTATTACTGATAAAAAAAGGATTGAGGAAGTTTTAACAAGGGGGGTGGAAGAGGTGTATCCGAGTAAAAAGGAACTGGAAAAAGTTTTACTTTCCGGGAAGCGTATTAGGCTTTATTGCGGATTTGATCCGAGCGCCCCTTCTCTTCATATCGGTAATGCTATTCAGATAAATAAGTTAGCCCAATTCCAGGAGCTTGGCCATGAAGTTATATTTTTAATTGGAGATTTTACTGGCATGATTGGTGACCCGACAGATAAGACGGCTGCAAGAAAGACAATGACCAGGAAAGAAGTACTAGAGAATTCCAAAAATTATCAAAAGCAAGCTTCGGCATATTTAAAATTTACTGGCAATAATCCGGCTAAAGTAATGCATAATAGTAAGTGGAATGATAAATTAAGTTTTAAGGATTTAATAGAGTTATCCGCTAATTTTACAGTGCAACAAATGTTAGTCAGGGATATGTTTCAGGAAAGAATGAAGGCAGGCAAACCGATTCATTTGCATGAATTTTTATACCCCCTTGCCCAAGCTTATGACTCGGTAGCCATGGAAGTTGATTTAGAAGTTGGCGGAAATGACCAGATGTTTAATATGATGTGCGGCCGGGACTTAATCAGAGCGGTGAAAAATAAAGAAAAATTTGTTTTAACTACTAAGTTATTAGTAGACCCAACCGGTAAAAAGATGGGCAAGACGGAGGGTAATATTGTTAATTTAGACGAAACCCTGGAAAATATGTATGGGCAGGTTATGTCTTGGCCGGATGAGGTAATCGGAATTGGTTTTGAATTATGCACGCGAGTACCCATGGAAGAAGCTTTGGATATTAAGAAAAAATTAAAAATTGGAAAAGTAAATCCGCGGGACTTGAAGATGAAGTTGGCTTATGAGATTACAAAAATAAATTATGGCGAAAAGAAAGCAGCCGAGGCACAGGAAAATTTCGTAAAAACGGTGCAGAAGAAAGAGGCGCCGGACGAGATTGTCGAATGTCGATTGTCGAGTGTCGATTGGAATATTGTGGATTTATTAGCGGAAGTAAAATTAGTAAACAGCAAGGGTGAAGCGCGGAGATTAATTGAACAAAGCGGGGTTAAAATAGACGGCAAAGTAGTAAAAGATATTAAGAAAAAAGTGATACTTGATAATAAAGGAGTATTATTGCAGAGAGGTAAAAGGCATTATGTAAGAGTTAAAAGTTGAAAGTTTTGTACTATGTATACATTAGAAAAAATAAAAAATGATATAGTAAAGAAGATTAATAAGGCGCTTGGAGATGATCTAGTTCAGGCGTCTGATTTAGTTTATCCACCCGCCTACACCAAAGCTTCGTCGGGCAAGGCCAAGTCTGGAATGGGGGATTTGAGTTTGCCTTGTTTTAAAATTGCTAAAAAGCTAAAAAAGAAACCAAACGAATTGGCCATGGAATTAGAAAAAAAGATTGGAGAAGCAAAAGCTATTGGTCCATATTTAAATTTAACACTTAATAAAAAACGGCTAGCTAAAGGAGTCTTGGGTGAGGCTGAAAAACTGAAAGACGGATATGGCGAGAATAAGAATTTAAAAGGCAAGAAGATAATGGTTGAATTTGCTCATCCTAATCCTTTTAAATCTTTTCATATCGGGCATTTAAGAAATATATTATTAGGTGAATCAATAGTTAGGCTATTAGAAGCTAGCGGCGCTAAAGTGATAAGAACTAATTATCAGGGTGACGTAGGAATGCATATTGCTAAATGCTTATGGGCTTTTGCTAAAGTGAAAAAAAGCTCATACCCAAAAATCACTGATGAGAAAGTAGCTTTATTAGGCAAGTGTTATAAAAAAGGCGCGGCTGCTTTTGAGGATAGTAAAAAAATTGAAAAAGAAATTACTGGAATAAATAAGAAGATATATACGGGAGTTGATAAAAATATAAATAAACTATGGGAACTTGGCAAAAAATGGAGTTTGGAAAAATTTCAAGAGATATATACGCGTGTCTATACGACTTTTGACAAGGAGTATATGGAGTCAGAGGTTATGGAGGACGGAATGAAGCAGGTGGAAATAGCTTTTAAAAAAGGAATACTCAAGAAAAGCAAGGGGGCGATTGTTTTTGACGGTGGACAATACGGCCTAGACACAAGAGTATTTTTAAATTCTAAAGGTTTGCCAACTTATGAAGGCAAGGAGCTGGGATTGGCATTTCGTGAATTTGAAGATTTTGGAAAAATTGATTTATGCATCCATAATGTAGCCGTTGAGCAGATAAGTTTTTTTAAAGTAACTTTTAAGGTTGAAGAACTTTTAAATAAAATAAAATTTGCCGGAAAACAATATCATAATGCCTATGAATTTGTCGGACTTAAAAAAGGCAAGATGTCCTCCCGCAAAGGGGAGGTTATTTTAGGAAATGATATTTTAAATGAAGCAAACAACAGGATCCTAAGAAAAATTAAAAATAGGAAAGAAGTAAAAAATAAAAAAGAAGTGGCTGAAGTAGTTGGGGTTGGAGCAATTAAATATGGATTTTTAAAAATTAGTCCATTTAAATATTTAGCTTTTGATATGGAAGAAAGCGTTAATTTTTCCGGTGATTCTGGGCCTTATTTACAATATACTTATGCTAGGATTAGAAGCATAATTCGCAAATCAGGAGCTAAAGCCACTAAGTGGCTTCCAAGCCACTTAGTGGGTGATAAAGAAAATGAGATTATAATGAAGCTAGCTAAGTATCCGGAAGTAGTGGAAAAAGCAGGAACTATTTATGATCCGAGTGAGATTGCTAAGTATTTATTTGAATTAGCGCAATTGTTTAATGATTATTATCATAGCGTGCCGGTATTAAAGGCTGAAAAAGACGTGAGACAAGCAAGACTGGAATTAATTAGGTCTGTGAGCCAGGTATTAAAAAATGGATTGGAATTGCTCGGGATTAAGGTAGTAGAGAGTATGTAACGCGTATTATAAATCATGTATCGCGCACCTTGTATCGCATATCGCAAATTTAATGCCTTGTTTACGAAAAACAAACAGTAACACGCAATAAGGAGGTAAGTAAATTTATATCATTCTATTAATTTTAATATGTAAGATAATATGGTTAATGAAAAGAATAATAAAATGGAAAAGATAGTATCTTTATGCAAAAGGAGAGGGTTTATTTTTCCTTCGTCAGAGATATATGGCGGTTTTGCGGCAGTATATGATTATGGTCCATACGGCGCAGAGTTAGTGAGTAATGTTAAAAAGGCTTGGTGGAAGGCGATGGTTCAAGCGCGGGAAGATGTAGTCGGATTAAACTCAAGCATTTTTATGCATCCAAAAATTTGGGAAGCCTCGGGTCATGTAGCCGGATTTTCTGATCCTTTGGCTGAATGCAAAAAATGCCATGCCCGTTTGCGAGTTGACCATTTATTAGAGGATATTGGTGAATTTGCTGACGAAAAAATGACCGAAGAAGAGATTAATAAAATATTTACAAAAAACATAAAAAAAATAAAATGTCCGAACTGCGGCCAGAGCGATTTTACTGATGCGCATAAATTTAATTTATTAGTAAAATCAAATTTAGGTAATTTTACCCAAAAGTGGGACGAGGAGCCTGTTTATCTAAGAGGAGAAACGTGCCAGGGAATATATGTAAATTATAAAAATGTTTTAGATTCAACTCGGGTAAAAATTCCTTTTGGCATAGCGCAAATCGGCAAAGCTTTTAGAAATGAAATTACAGCCAGACAGTTCATTTTCCGTACGCGGGAGTTTGAGCAAATGGAATTGCAGTATTTTGTTGAGCCGGAGAAAGAAATGGAAGAATATGAAAAATTAAGAAAAGCTCGCTGGCAATACTATTTAGACTTAGGCATAAGTAAGAAAAACTTAAAATGGCATAAGCATGAAAATTTAGTTTTTTATGCCAAGGAAGCTTACGACATTGAATATAATTTCCCTTTTGGCTTTAAAGAATTGGAAGGTATACACGCTCGAGGCAATTATGACTTAAGCCAGCACGCAAAGTTTTCCGGCAAAGATTTAGCTTATGTTGACCCTAGAACCGGGAAAAAATTTACGCCCCATATTATAGAATCTTCAGTTGGAGTTGATAGAACAGTTTTAGCGGTTTTAAGCGAGGCATACGTGGAAGAAAAAGTTAAGGAAGAAACTCGGACGGTATTAAAGTTTCCGGCTGATTTAGCGCCGATAAAAATTGCCGTATTTCCGCTTTTGAAAAACAAGCCTGAATTAGTGAAAAAAGCTCGTGAGATTTATAATAAGCTTAAATTAGATTATATGTGCGAGTTTGATGATAACGGCAATATCGGCAAGCGTTATAGAAGGCAGGATGAAATCGGCACGCCTTACTGTATTACGGTGGATTTTAATAGTTTGGAAGAAGACGACGTGACGGCTAGGGACAGAGATTCTATGAAGCAGAAAAGAGTAAAGATTGGGGATTTAAGAGAGTATTTTAAAGATAAGTTGTAATGCTAATACGCGAATTTAATGCGAATGTTGCGAATTGCTAATATGCGAATAAATTATTCGCAACCTGCAACATTCGCATATATTAGCGGATTTGCAACACATTACTATATGGAAATTAACTTAGAACTACTAACAATTCAAAATCCTTGGTGGCAGGGAACAAGTCTAAAGTTTGATCCAGTAATTGATGCCTACGATCATCAGTCTATAAATGTGCGCCCTAAGATAATTGATGATTTTAATTTAAATCAAGACACGATTTATACTTTACATAGTGCGAGAGGCTTGGGCAAAAGTACAGCCATAAAGATTTTAATTAAAGAGTTAATTGAAAAAAAAGGAATTGACCCGAATAATATTTTTTATTATTCCTGCCATAACATTGATACTTATGAGCAGCTGAATGAACTTATTAAGGTATTTTTAACCTGGCACCAGGAGGGGGAAAAGAGGAGGTATATTTTTATTGATGAAATTACTTTAATAAAAAATTGGCAGAAAGGGATTAATTATTTGCGTGAAGCCGGAAGACTAAAAAATATTACCTTGGTTTTAGCCGGTTCAAATTTAGCTATTAAAAAACCTCTTTCTAAAGCTGAAAATAAGTTTATTGTCAGTTTAAATTTCATAGATTTTATAAATTTAATAAATCCGGTGCTTTTTAAAGAAATTAATCAGAAAAATTATTTTAAGCATGCGGGACAGCTTGATTATTATCTTGATATATACTTTTTAACCGGTGGCTTCATTTCAACTTTAAATAGTTATCGGGATAAAGGAGCGATTGGCCAGGGTATTTATAGTAATTATCTTTATTGGCTGATTTCTGATTTCGCGAAAATGGGCAGGGATATTTCATTGCTTAGACAAATCTTAGAGCAGGTTTTACTTAAGTTAGGCCAGCCAATTGGTTATAAAACAATTGCCCATAGAACCAAAGCTAAAACCCACTTAACCGTAGCCGAGTATTTAAACATTCTAGAATCAAGCTTCTCGGTAAAATTAGTTTATCAGTCAGACGCTAAAGGAAACATTTCAAAAAATAAGGCTAAGAAAGTATATTTCCGAGATCCATTTTTGTTTTGGCTGTTTTATTCTTATATCCATGGCGCTATAAATTATTGGGAATTTAGCCGTGACCGTCTACATCGAGAAGATATATTTTCGGCTTTAGTTGAGAATGTTATTTTTGGCCACTTAATAAAAGATGAGACTCTTGACAACTGGGGTAAAAAGGTAAGTTATTGGAGAGATAATGTTAAAAAAAATGAGATTAATTTTTTAGTAAATAATGGAGATAAAATAACGCCCATACTGATTCGTCATAATAAAGAAATTGCTGATCGTGATAAGGCAATATTTAAAAAAGCAGGTTTTAGCAAGGGAATAATTATAAGCAAAGATGAGATGAAATTAGATAAAAATATAAAAATTATTCCTTTGGTCTATTTTCTGTTGTTTTATAAGAATTATGTTGGCTAGAAAATGATAATTATAAGTAAAAAATAACGGAGGCTGGAATAGTCTCCGTTTTGAATTTGGATTTTTTGAAGCAGGTTTTTACACACGAATATTTTTTAGAAATTCCCTGATAATCTTTTCAATATCATTAGGGGTGTCGTAAGCATGACATTCTACGAGTACATGCACGAATTCAGATCCTTTTTTTCCTTGGATGTATTTTGATACGTCAACTTCCAGGCCCTTTTTATAAAGTAGTAACACTGGTCTGTCCAAAGCAATCATATCTGATATCTCTCCGCCAGTGCCAAGGCTGGGATTGCTAATTTCAAAAATACCTGCCCGGCATTTAATTAACCATCGGTAGTCCCTGTCATGGATGAATCGATTTTCTAGCTTGCCATCGTCTTCAACTCCGGATTTACTTGATTGATGTTTTGAAGGAACTTGACAACCTAGCTCTTCAATAATTTCAGGGATTTTAGCTAGTTCCTCTTCGCTAACAAAATCTCGTCCTCCCCTCATTGAGCAGCCGAAGAAGATTAAATACGGATTAATTTTTAATGTCCAATATACTTTCTGGCAAAAAACATAGAATAACAGACAGATAGTTATCAATCTACTATTTCCCTTTAACATTTTTACCCCCTTGTATGCTTTTATTTTATGAATCATTTTATCTTAGATTATTTAAGGATTTATGTCAATAGAGTATTTTTTAAGAGTACTTAGGCTGTGGTATAATGGCAATAGACAACTAGTAAATAGACAACTAGAAGTTAGTTATAATCTAGTTGTCTTATTAAATTATGCTTCACAAATTTTACAAAGTATTACTGATTATAGGAATAGTATTAACATTAACGGCTATCCCGGCTTTCTGGTATTCTTATGCGGCCCCTCAAAACCTGGAAGTGGATTATTTAGACGTAGGGCAGGGAGATGCGATATTAATTAAAACCCCATATAGCCAAAATATTTTAATAGATGGCGGGCCGGATAATTCTGTAATTAAAGAAATGGGGAAAAATTTAGCTTGGTGGGACAAGCGGATTGATTTAATGATTTTAACTCACCCGCATGATGACCATGTGACTGGCTTGATTGATGTTATAAAAAGATTTAAAGTGAAAAAGATTTTATATACTGGCGTAGTTCATACTTCTCCTAATTATTTAGAATGGCTGGAATTAATTAGGGAGCGTAATATCCCGATGATAATTATTGATCGCCCGCAGATAATTAATCTTGGCGAGGAGAGCAACCTTAATATTTTATATCCAAGAGAAAGCATGCTAGGCAAAGAAGTAAGTAATATAAATAATAGTTCAATGATTGTGAAGTTAGTTTATGGAGAAACTGAATTTTTATTTAGCGGAGACGCGGAACTAGAAGTGGAGGAGGAGTTATTGGCCCTCACCCCCGGCCTCACTCCCACTGCGTTCCTTACGGGAGAGGGGATCTATATTGATTTGACGGCGCAGGTTTTTAAAGCCGGGCATCATGGATCTGATACTTCAAATAGCGAGGAATTATTAAATGCTATCATGCCTGAAATAGTCGTAATTCAAGTCGGGGCTGATAATGATTTTGGTCATCCCAGCAGGCGGGTGTTAAAAAGACTAGGAAGGCTTGGAGCGCAAGTTTTTAGAAATGACTTGGATGGCACAGTTCGGGTAGTAAGCGATGGCTTTAGCGTAGAAAAATTTTGATTTAATATTTGTGTATTGGAGTTCTGAGCACGAGTTATAGGTTATAAGTTATATACAAAAGAAGGTGACACGTTGACGTGTCACCTTCTTAACATGTTCACGAAATTTATTTATTTTGTAAAATCGCATCCCCTGCTACTGCATCTTACTCCATCCTTCCCTTCCACCAACAAGCTTTCGCAGTCCGGGCATTTTTCACCAGTGGGTTTTCCCCAAAAAGCGGTTTTACATTCGGGGTATTGGTTACAGGCATAAAAAATACCTTTACGGCTTCTTTTTTGGACAATTTCACCTTTAGCGCAAGAAGGGCATTTTACTCCGGTAGAATTATCATTCTCCTTGATGTTCTTTAAATTTCTACATTTTGGGAAAGCCGTACAAGCTAGAAAGGGGCCATATTTGCCAACTTTAATAGCCATGGGAGATTCGCATTTTTCACAGGTTTCACCTTGATATTTTTTTTGCAGCTCTTCAATTTCTTTGCTGTCATCTTTTCCGTCTTTGTCTTTATCTGTTCCTGGCATGGATTTAATATTTTTACAATCCGGAAAAGCACTGCAGGCTAAAAATTTACCGTAGCGCCCGGTTTTAATTATCATGTTTGCGCCGCATTTGTCGCATTTTTCATTTGATTTTTCTTCAGGCATAATATCTTTTTTATTAATTTCCTTATATTTATTTTCTAAATTAGTATGGAAAGGCTTGTAAAAATCGCTTATTACCGGCTGCCATTTTTTATCTCCGGTAGCTATTTCGTCTAAATTATCTTCCATTTTAGCAGTGAATTCATAACCAACTATATCAGAAAAATGTTTTACCAACAGATCAATAACTACGAAAGCAATATCAGTGGGGGCTAACTTTTTATTTTCATCTCTCTCTACATAGTTTCTTGCTTCAATAGTAGCAATGGTGGGCGCATAGGTTGAAGGCCGGCCAATGCCGTGTTTTTCCAAAACTTTAACTAACCCGGCATCTGAATATCTGGCCGGCGGTTTAGTAAAATGCTGGTCGCTTTTTAATTTTATCAGGTCTAGCTCTTCATCATTTTTAACGTTTGGGAGTTCAAGCTCTTTACTTTTTTCCGGATAAATTTTTAAATAACCGTCAAATTTTAGAATTTGGCCATTAGCCCTAAATTGATAAATGGTTTTACTTGCATCAATATCAATTATGGTAGAATCTACAATTGCTTCCGGCATTTGGCTAGCCATTGCTCTTTGCCAGATTAATTTATACAATCTATTTTGATTATTATCAAGTGAGGCCTCAAGAGATTTTGGATCATTACTTGCCTCGGTTGGCCTAATTGCTTCATGCGCTTCTTGGGCGCCTTTTGCTTTTGTTTTAAATTGACGGGGTTTTTTTATTGAATAGTTTTCTCCTATATTTTTTTTTAAATATTTTTGGGCGTCACTTAGAAATTTATTTGATAAATTAAGCGAGTCAGTTCGCATGTATGTAATATAGCCTTTTTCATATAGTCTTTGGGCAAGCATCATGGTTTGCTTAGCGCTAAATCCAAGCCAGCGGTTAGCGGTTTGTTGAAGAGTAGAAGTTGTAAATGGATTAGGAGGATTTTTTTTATGCTCTTTTTTTTCAATTTGAGCAACTACATATTTTGCTCCATCTAGTTCGCTAATAATTTTGTCAGTTTTTTTCTTATTATTAATTTGAAGCTTATCAATTGTTTTGTTTTTTATTTTATTGAGTTTAGCAATAAATTTAAGGCGATCAAGCGCTTGCTCGCCTTTACTATCGCCTTTAATTTGTTTTTTCAATTCAGCTTCAATGCTCCAATATTCTTCAGGCTTGAAATCTTTAATCTCTTTTTCTCTTTCAACAATTAATCGCACAGCCACAGACTGTACTCGTCCGGCCGATAATCCTCTAGCTACTTTTTTCCATAAAAAAGGAGAAAGTTCGTAGCCAACAAGCCTGTCTAATAAGCGCCTAGCCTGCTGGGCATCAACCAGATTATCGTCAATCTGGCGCGGGCTTTTAAGCGCTTTTAATATTGCGTCCTTGGTAATTTCATGGAATACAATTCGTTTAATTTTTTTATTATTAATTTTTAAAGCTTCAACTAGATGCCAGGCAATAGCTTCTCCTTCCCGGTCTTCATCAACCGCCAGGATAATTTCATCAGCTTTCTTGCTTAAATCTTTTAATTTAGTTACGGTCTTCTTTGATTTGGTTGGTATTATATATTTAGGTTTAAAATTATTTTCAATATCAATTCCCATTTCACTTTTTGGCAAATCTCGGACATGGCCAAAAGAAGACTCTATTTTATAGTTAGAGCTTATAAATTTAGAAATTGTCTTTGCCTTAGTTGGACTTTCTACGATGATTAGTTTCATAATATGTAACTAGTAAACTCGTAATTGGTGATTTGGGTTATAATTCCTCCAAATTACTAATTACCAATTTAGAATTACCTTGCGAGTACGTACTGCATTCCCCCCAAATTTTTTACCATTCCTTTCATCTCCATGATAGTTAATGTACTATTTATTACATTAGTCTTAAGTTTTGTCAAGCGGATAATATCATCAATATGCATAGGTTCATAGTTCAAATGGGGGATAATTATTTTTTCTTCTTCTGTTTCAGGAATTATTTTTTTACTTTCAACATAAGAAGAAACATAGGCTAAGTCAAGAGTTTCGATAATATCTTCTGCGCTAGTTACGGTTTTAGCCCCTAATTTTATTAACTTATTAGGGCCCTTGGATGTTGATGAATATATGCTACCCGGGACAGCAAATACTTCCCGGTTTTGCTCAAGGGCATGGTTGGCCGTAATTAAGGCCCCTGATTTTTCTCCGGCTTCTATTACTAAAGTGCCAAGAGATAATCCTGAAATAATACGATTTCTTTGAGGGAAGTGGTGTTTTAACGGCTGGGTTCCGGGAGGAAATTCAGAAATTATAACTCCGTTGCTATTAATGATTTTATCCGACAAATAGCGGTTTAAAGAGGGGTATATACTTTGTTTATCAAGGCCAGAACCAAGCACAGCTATGGTTCGGCCTTTCGCTTCTAAGGTAGCTTCATGAGCAAGAGAGTCAATGCCAATAGCTAATCCGCTAATAATGGTAAGGTTATGGCGCACTAGATCTTTCACAATTTGGGTTGTTATCTGCTCACCATAGCTAGTAAATTTTCTTGTTCCAACAACTCCTAAGGCGAATTCATCTTTACTGTCCAACTCCCCCCGATAATAAAGGAGCGGGGGTGGACTATAGATCTCTTTTAAAAGTTTTGGGTATTGATTATTATCAATTGTTACTACTTTGATATTTTCTCGGTTTAGTTTTTCTAAAATTTGATCCGGGTTAATACTATTCCTTATGGCTATAAATTCTTCGGCAATGTTATTTTCAATACCAGCTTTTATTAAGTCTATTGCCGGCGCTTTAAAGGCGTTTTCTAAATCAGGAAAATATTCAGCTAATTTATTGAATCTTCGGGGACCAAATTTAGGGAAATGGTTTAGGGCTATATTATATTTTATTTCATTCATATTATATTTCTTGTTCTATTTTTTATGTAGAACGAGACAGGTTTGCGTTATCTCTTTAATATTAGTAAAATTTATTAAATTAGATTTAGCCTATTGACTTAATTTATTTTTTTTGTTAAACTATTATATTAAAAACAGATTAAATTTAATGTAAATAATATCTAGTTTTCTACTTGCTTAAGGGCTTTGAATTAATAAATGGCTATCCTCCTTGTCCGTTTATAATTTTATTGTCCCTTTCTAGCAAGTAGAGAGTTGGATAGTATTAGATAGGTTGTAATTTGAAAAGCACTTAGGTAGTTTTTAGCGGTATTAATAATCAATAACCAATAATCAATATTTAATAATTAAGCCCAATAATTTTAATACTCATTATTAACGATTGATTATTGGTTGTTGTTTGATTATTGATATTTTTAGTATCTCGTAATATATTACCATATTTAATTATTCTTTCAAAATAGTATCCTGAATTTTGTCTAGGAGCGGTGAAAGTTAAACCGCCCTCCTGGTTTGGTTGGAGCCTTAAATAGAACCTTGTGTTCTTGCTCCTAGACAATATTTTAGATATTATCATATTGGGGCGTGGCGCAGTCTGGTAGTGCACCCGCTTTGGGAGCGGGATGTCGCAGGTTCAAATCCTGTCGCCTGATGCCTTCGTTCTTTTTAACAGTTTTTACAGTTTGTTTTAGGCGTATAGTTCAGCTTGGTAGAACGCCCTGATGGGGTCAGGGAGGTCGCGGGTTAAATTCCGGCTACGCCTATCAACCCAAATATAAAGACCCTTTTCTTTAGGAACAGGGTCTTCTTTTTAAAGAAAGTGTTAACAATATTAAAAAACAAAAGAAGGTAATTTCAATGTCACAGATAGATGAAGAGATTGATGCGTTATCATTGTTAAGGCTCAGGTTAAAGGGTAGCTTGGAGGGAAAGGGAGATCTTCCTGATCACGAAGATACATTAAAGATTATTCATGCTTATTTTGTTCAGTTTATTTATATGAACGGGGAGGATGTGAAATGAATAGAGAAGTGAGAGGGTCAGAAAGGAACGTAAGATGCCCACAATGCAACAAAAAGCTAAAAAGTTGTCAGTGCAAACCAGCGATGAAACTATGGCTGAAAGTCTGTTTGCTTATTTTGGCCCTTATGGTTTTAGCCGCATTAGTATATGTGGGTATCGGTTATAAAAAAAGGGTCGATGAGCAAAGATACAAGGCAAGTATTAGTAAGATAATAAATGATATGGATGAATACATTTTCAAAAGGAATAATAAGGATGTTTGGTGGTTTGAAAGCGCCTACACAAGAGATTTTTCAACAAGAGCTCAAAAGTTGGAAGAATCAAAAAAATCTATCATTAATGTTCTAGAAAAATATAAAGATACAAATGATTTAATGAAAAGGATAGCGAAGAACTTTAAGACATTTTATACCTCTGTGTACCTAAATGGGGTGTCGCAAAAAATATATCTGGAAGGCGATTCGATTTTATCTTCCGAAAGTTATGATATTGAAATATGCTTTATTTCAAAAGACCAGCGAAAAGGTCACCCCAGCTCAATGTATTATAATAGCGGATGGAAGGCGTTATTAATTTCTGGAGTAAGGCATCCGGATATATTATTTGCTGCGATCTTGTGCCATGAATTAGGTCATGCACTTTTCCATATTGTTGATAAAGCGCCATCAGCTGTTGCCGAACCTGGCTCCGATTTATTTATTCACGAAGAAGTCGTGATGCACGAGTTAGAAGCTGATATTATCGACAAAGGTACAAATGGTAAATATTATCAATATGTTGATAACTTAATAGCCAGTTTAAAAGGTAAAAAGAATTTTGTTGATATTTTAGAAAAAATTGGAGTACAAGATTTACGTGAATTAGATAAAATCACGGGAGCTGAGCAGTATGGACCGGCAGTAGCCAGAAATGCTAGCAGCGAATACTTCATTACAATTGGATTTCGTTTCATAGATCAGTGGGGAGGCGGTAGGTTGAAAAGAAAGATAGAATTCTATCGTTGGTTTACTGCGACTTTCAAGTAATTTATATTTAGAAATATATGACCTCGGTGTTTAAGCATTGAGGTCTTTTTATTTAGAATACTAGCCCGAAATAAAGAAAGCCTGACTTCAGGTACTTAAAGTCAGACTTCCTTTAGTACGCTTAAGCTATTTTATGCAAGAGAGATTCCTAAAATTAGTTTATTAATAATTTGTAGTTCTTCTTGGTTAAATTTTTGTAAAACAAATTTTTCCGCCGTGATTTTATTTAGAGATTCTGTGCGTATACCTATTCTAACACGTTTAAAGTTTTTAGTTTTAAGATAATTAATAATAGATTCAACCCCGTTATGGCCAGCAGAGCGGGAATCTACTGATGTTTTAATTTTACCTAATTCAATATCAATATCATCATGGATTACAGTTAGAGTTTCTGATAAGTCACTATTTTTCTCTTTCAAAATGCCAAATTTTTTAGGAAGTAATTTATAATAGGACATAATGACTTGAACAGCTTGGCCGGAATTATTCATAAATGTCTGAGGTTTAATGTGTATTACATTATTATGTATGCATATTAAAGCGTTGAATTTTTTATTATTTTCCCAATTTAAACCAAGCCGTTTGGCAATAGAGTCAACAGCCATAAAACCGACATTATGGCGGGTATTTTCGTATTTTTTACCAGGGTTACCTAAGCCGACGATGAGGTTCATAAATAATTTAAAAGTTATTTTCAATATTCAATGCCCAACAATCATCTTGAAGTATATTAAGGCAATGGTATTTTAGTTGTTGGCTACTATTTTCACTTTTTCGTTACTATCATCTTAATCGGCGTAGCAATAAATCCATATTTATCTCTTAGACGATTTTTTATAAAGTGTACATATGAAGAATGAAGATTATCGTTTGGACCGATGCGTATTTTAAATTTGGGAGGATTTTCGTGAATTTGCTTGAATTCATAAATACGGGGGTGTTTTGTGCCTTTGCCTTTGGTGGGGGGATGCATTTTTACAATTTTAACTAAAAATTTATTAAGCTGGGAATCTCCTAATTTAATTTTTCTTTGTTCTGAAATTTCTAAAATTAAGTTTAAAATTTTATCTACCTTACTGCCAGTTAATGCAGAAGCAAAATGAATCGGCGCCCAAGTAGCAAAGGGGAACTGGCCATAAATATATTGAGTATATTTTTTAGTATTTTTTTCTGGAATTAAATCCCATTTATTGGCAATAATTATAAAGCTGGCTCTTCTTTCTATAATTTCCTCTATTAGTTTCTGGTCTTGATGAGTTATAGTTTGGCTGATATCAATAACTAATAGAGCAATAGCAGATTTTTTTAAGGCGCTTAAAGATTTGCCGATTCCGTATTTTTCCAGCCCTTTAGTTTTAGTTCCTTTTTTGCTAATGCCGGCAGTATCAATAAGAGTAACTTTATTATCTTTATAAATTATATTAGTATTTTGCGGTTCACGGGTAGTATGGGGTGTTTCGCTAACAATTACTCTATTATAGCCAAGAATTGAATTTAATAAGCTGGATTTTCCAACATTGGGTTTGCCCAGGATACAGACCTTAATGCTATTATCGATTTTTAGCTCGTCTGGTTGATTGTCTATTTGATTTTTAGATTTCCTTTTTATTTTATCAACAACAATATCTAGCATGTCGCCGGTACCTGAACCGTTAGCTGCTGAAATTGGAATAGGTTCATTAAGGTTAAGCTTGTTAAACTCAGCAATACTTGATCTTAGTTTTGGGCTGTCAGCTTTGTTGGCTAGTAACAATATTTTATTTTGTCTTATAGCTTTTTTAAGAAATAGGGCCATTTGTTTGTCTTGCGGCATAAGTCCTATTTTTGTGTCAACTAAGAACAATATTAAATCAGCTCGCTTTAAATAATCGCGAGCCTGTTGCTGTACCTTTGCTTCAATGTCTTGGGCTTTGATTTTTTTGTTTTCCAAATGCTTTAAATCAATAATGCCACCAGTATCAACTAACTCAAATTTAACTCCTCGCCATTCAATCTGCCCAATATTACTATCCCTAGTCGTCCCTTCAATTTTACTAACTAAGGCCTGCTTTTTCTCTATCAAACAGTTAAAAAGAGTAGATTTGCCGACGTTGGTGCGGCCAAAAATGACAACCAGGGGTAAATTATTTTTTACATTATAACTCATAACCTATAACTTATAGCTGGTTTTAAACGAGTTATAGGTTATAGGTTATAGGTTATATGAAAATCGTAATATATTTATTAATATAATTATTCCTCAGCATTCTCCACCCCAGACCCAGTTTTATCAGCATCTTGCCCTAAGATTAAAATAAAGTCAGGCATCTCGGGATTTATTTCTTCTTTAATTTCATCCCCGATATCATCCATCAGCCATTGCGGCAAAGCAAAGGATACATTAGCATTAGTTTTTTCCTTTAAAATAGTTAAGGATTTTATTTTTTCACCGTAGGTAAGATCATAAATAACGGATTTTTGGAAATTTTGTTGGCTGCTGTTTCCGGTTCTAATAATCTCAAAACCATATTTTTCTAAGTCAAGCGCTGTTTGGCTAGCCAAGCCGTTTATCCAAGTGCCGTTTCTAATTTCTAAAGATGCTTTTTCTATTGTTACTTTTGATTTATATTCTTGCGAAACATCAGAAAAAATATTATTAGCTAAATATTGGATTTCCGCAAAGTCGCCTGAGCGAGGAGTTAAGATATAGGCGCCTTCCTGAGTAATTATGTCGATCAGCAGACCATTGCGGCTATTATCTAAGACTTTATTTATTATATTATTCGGCTCAGTATTTTTAAAGGTATCCCATAATTTAATAATTTCCCATATTTTTAAATTTGTACTTAGATGCTTTTCAAGTTCATTAATTATGTTTGTTATTAGCCGTGGTTTAAATATTATGAATTTTGATAAAAGCTTATCTTTAGTTGCCTGAATTACTTTTTGTTGGCGTTTAGCGCGGGCAAAATCAGAGCCTTCTATGCCGCTCGCGTGGCGGGAGCGGACATATTTCAAAGCCAGATTTCCGTCCATTTCCTGCTCTCCTTTGCCTATGTAAAGATGCTCAAATCTAGCCCCATAAGGCTCTGCCTCTTCCATGCCCATAATTGGATAACTATAATCTTCTAAAGTATTCTCAACATCAATTTTAACTCCCCCTAATTCATCAATTATATTTGTAAATCCCTCAAAATCTAAACGGACAAAGTAGTCAATCGGCTGTCCTATGACATCGCTAAGGGCTTGGGAAATAGCTAACCCTCCGCTTCCAGATTTTGCCATTTCTGCATAAGCGTTTATTGTATTTATTTTTCTCCAGCTTGATCCGCTAAGCTTGAACGAGCCTGGGTCTTCAATAGGAATAGTTAAATCTCTTGGGATAGAAAGCAAAGCTATTTTTTTAGTTGAATACTCTAAGCTGGCCAGCATAATAGTATCGGTTAAATAACCGCCTTCATGGGCGCGGCCTCCCATGCCCAAGAGCAAAATATTAGTCCGGTCGTTTTTCTCTCCCTTTAGCTCTTTATCAGCGCTTTCAGCTAGATGTTTAATTTGCCCAATAATCGGCAATCTATCCAGCCAAGATCCTGAGCCCTGATCGGAAGTAGGGGTTTGGCTTAAAAATACAAAAAAACCAATTAGAGAAAATACAGTGAAATAAACTGAAATTTTAATAATTGATTTTAGTTTACTGGGGCGTTTTTGGGAAGAGGCTTCTTCTTTTAGATTTTTATTTAAATCTATTTGCATATTAATAAAAAAGTAATTTGCTATTGGTAATTTAGTAATTTGGTAATTGCATAAAATATCTAATTTGACCCCAAATTACCAATTACTAATTTCAAATTACATTCTACAAATCTATTATAACCCTATTCTTTGATTTTGACAATTGAAAGTCTTGTCTCATGCAAGATGAGCCTGAACAAGCCCTGTATTTCTCATGCAAGATGAGCCTGAACAGAATTAAATTTGGCAATTACTGTTAATTTAGCTAAAATATGGTACATGAGTTAGAATAGTTATCTATGATGA
>JBDRJA010000067.1:0-9311 GCA_043815345.1 Patescibacteria group bacterium
GATGAGTTTAACAAGAAATTAATAGACTGGTTATTATGGTACAATACTGATAGATTTCACTGGAGCCTTAATTTAACCTCTCCTGTGGATTATTTGCTTAATAATTGTCTGGTGTCCAATATGAGGTGGACTAATACAAATGTTTGCCAAAATTATCTCAATATTGTATACTAAAACAGTAAATTTAATAATTAATTATTTTTAAAATATGAAGAATTTAGTTAAAAACTTTTTAATATTTTTTATTGTCTTTATTGTCATTGCGGTTATTTTTAGCGCTTATGGCGGAGCGGGTAAAAAAATTGAAACGGTAGGGATTAAAACATTGATTAGCCAAATTAATAATGAAGAAGTAACTGATATAATTGTGCAAGGAGATAAGTTAACAGTTACTTTAAATAGTGGCGAAAAAGAGGAGGTGAAAAAAGAAACAGGAGAGTCGCTTTCTGAGTTACTTAAAAATTTTGGGATTGAGTCAGAGAAAATAGCTAATATTAAAATTGAGGTTAAAGATAAATCGGGTTTAGATTATTGGTTAGTAACGATTCTGCCTTTCTTATTGCCATTTTTATTAATCGGAGTTTTAATATATTTTATGATGCGGGGAGTAGCAGGGGCTAATTCACGAGCCATGATGTTCGGGCAGTCTCAAGCAAAGGAATTTGGCCGTGATCAAAAAGATAAAGTGACTTTTAATGACGTAGCCGGGGCCCAAGAGGCTAAAGAAGAATTAAAAGAAGTAGTTGAATTTTTAAGGTTGCCAAAAAAGTTTCATGAAGTAGGAGCGAGAATACCTAGGGGGGTATTACTTCTTGGAGCGCCTGGAACCGGCAAAACTTTAATGGCGAGGGCAGTGGCCGGAGAAGCCAAGGTGCCTTTTTTTCATATTTCCGGGTCTGAATTTGTGGAGATGTTTGTGGGTGTTGGCGCTTCACGAGTACGTGATTTATTTAAGCGAGCTAAGAAAAATTCGCCTTGTATATTATTTATTGACGAAATTGACGCAGTTGGCAGAAAGAGAGGGTCCGGAATGGGTGGCTCCCACGATGAACGCGAGCAGACCTTGAACCAAATTTTAGTAGAAATGGATGGCTTTGAGCCGCATACTAATGTAATAGTTATTGCCGCCACTAATCGACCTGATGTTTTAGACGCGGCCTTATTGCGCCCTGGGCGGTTTGATAGAAGAATTGTGATTGATGCGCCTGATATAAAAGATAGGGAAGCGATATTAAAAGTGCATGCAAGAAAAAAACCCTTGTCTAAAGAGGTCAGCTTAAGAAAAATTGCGGAACGTACGCCCGGTTTTAGCGGAGCTGATTTAGCTAATTTGCTTAATGAAGCGGCTATTTTAACGGCTCGCCGAGATAAAAAAATGGTTGGTATGGAGGAGTTATATGAAGCCATTGAAAAAGTAATGATGGGTCCGGAAAGAAAAAGCAGGGTAATATCGGATAAAGAAAAAAAGATTACCGCTTACCATGAAGCTGGCCATGCTGTTGTGGCGCATTTTCTACCTAACACAGATCCGGTGCAAAAGATTTCTATTATTGCCCGTGGACAAGCCGGGGGATATACCTTGAAGCTACCCACTGAAGATAAAAACATGCATGCTAAATCTGAATTTGTGGAAGAGCTGGCCGTGTTACTTGCCGGACATGTGGTAGAAAAAGAAATATTTGGCGAAGTTACAACCGGAGCTACTTCTGATTTGCGCCGAGCGACTGCTTTATCCCGCCGTCTTATTACAGATTATGGCATGTCAGAAAATTTAGGTCCTCGTACTTTTGGAGATAAAGAAGAGATGATATTTTTAGGTCGGGAGATTCATGAGCAAAGGGACTATAGTGAGAAAATAGCTGAGCAGATTGATAGAGAAATTTCCAACTTTATTTCTAAAGCGGTGAGTCAAGCCCGATATATTATTAAAGAAAAGAATAAATATTTAGAAAAAGTCGTCAAAGTTTTGCTTGAAAAAGAAACTTTAGAAAGAGAGGAATTTGAGAATATTGTGGGAAAAAAAGAAATAATAAAATAACACCTGCCCGAAGTGCTACCCGCCAGCAATGTTTCGCATAGAGATGCGGGCTGGCATCATTGCGGGCGGGTAAAAATATAAAAATAAAATAACATAAAAATTAGAATAATAACCACTGATATTGTGGTTTTTATTTATTCAATGTGTTATAATATATACAGCTTAAATATTTTTTATATTATTTTCAGCCAGAGGCTGATCCGCCCATGGCATGATATTTTTAAAATTATGTTTTTATATCGTGATATTTTAAAAAATTCTTTAAAAATTACCTGGGACAATAAATATTTATGGTTTTTTGGTTTTTTTGCCGCCTTATTAGGCAGTGGGGGTGAATATGAAATTATCGGGCGCGGCTTAAACGGAGAAACAAGCTCAAGTTTATTCCCAGGAATGCGCCGTATAGTAGAAACAGGAATATTTAGCAGCAATACTTTTACAAATATAGGAAAGTTGTTTCAAAACGATCCAGTATCTACTATTATTTTATTAGTAATTGGATTGATTATTTTAGTTTTAATAGGCTTTTTGATGTGGTTAACAATTGTTTCGCAAGTAGCTTTGGTTAATAATTCGGCCGGGATTATTACTAATAAAAAAAAGGAATTTAAGGACGGAGTTATTTCCGGCATGAAATATTTTTGGCGAGTTTTGGGTCTAAATATTGTGATTAGAATAATAATATTATCAGCCTTTACTTTAATAGGATTACCTTTGGTTTTTATGGCCTCAAAAACCGGCTGGCAAACAGTCAATGTTATTTATATAATATTATTTATAATATTTATACCAATAGCCGTTTCTTTGTCATTTATAATGAAATATGCGATTTGTTATGTAGTAATAAAAGGAAACAGTTTTATTGATTCTATTAAAAATAGTTGGCAGTTATTTATAGGGAACTGGCTGATTAGCATTGAAATGGCTTTTACTTTATTTTTTATAAATTTTATTGCCGGTTTAGGAATTATTTTAGCTATTTTAATTATTACTATACCATTTTTGTTTTTAGCATTTTTGTTATATAAATTTATCGCCTTAGCTGGTTTTTGGATAATGGCGGGTATCGGCATTATTTTATTATTATTTATTGTTATGGCTGGCGGAGCGGCGTTGTCTGTTTTCCAAACTGTATCCTGGACGAACCTTTATATTAAATTATCCAGCAAAGGTGGTATTAGTAAGATAATTAGGATGGTTGATAAATGGAACAAGTAAATTTAGGTAAAAAATTATAAATAAAGAAGGTCTAAATACCTTCTTTATTTATTTTAGATATTCTGATAAGATAGTATTAGATAATAGATAACAAACGACAGAAATTAGACTGTTATTTGTTTTCTTCTATCTCCGGCCTTGCCCTGCAGAGCGGAGCGGGCTGTTATCTAAATATTATTTATGCCAAAAGACATGCAATCAATTGAAGATTTAATTAGTCCTGATAATGATAAAGATGAAAATGATGAGAGCGCTCAAGTAAAATTTAGCTTAAAAGAGGAAGAAATAAACGCCAAGGAATTAGAGAGGGCCACTGAAAAGATGGCTGCTTCTTTGAGTGTGCCTTATATAAATTTAACTGGCTTTCCGATTAGTTCAGAAGCCTTGGTTCTTATAAAAGAAGATGAAGCAAAAAGGCTAGGCATGGTCTGTTTTTTTTATAACGGGAAGAATTTAAGTTTGGCTTCTATTAACCCAGAAGACGAAGAAGTGAAAAAGAAGGCAAAGGAATTAAAAGAAAAATATTTTTCTTTTACACGTGTTTATTTAATTTCAGAAAAAAGTTTAAAATTTGCTTTAGAAATGTATAAATCAATTCCAAAGGTTCGGGAGATAGAAAGGGGAGTTGAAATAAGCGAGGAGGATTTAAATAAATTTAGCGAAAAATTTTCTACTTTTGATGATCTGCAGAAGCTGATTGATAAAGCTCAGCTTACTGATATAGTTACTATGCTTATGGCCACCTCCCTTAAATCAGGTTCTTCAGATATTCATATTGAAGCCGAAGATAAAGAAATAAAAGTTCGTTTTAGAATTGACGGGATTCTACATGATGTTGCTATTCTAAATAAGGAATTATGGAGAAAAATAATTTCCAGAATGAAAATGCTGGCCAAGGTTAAAATTAATGTTACTGACAAGCCGCAAGACGGCCGCATGTCAATATATACTAAAGACGAACGAATTGATGTAAGGGCATCTTTCCTTCCAACCAACTATGGGGAGAGCGTCGTAATGAGAATTTTACGTTCAGGCGCAGTAGGATTAGATTTTGAAGATTTAGGGATAAAAGGTAAAGCTTTTGAACAGCTAAAAAGAGAAGTAGAACGTCCAAATGGAATGATTATTACTACTGGACCGACAGGGTCTGGCAAAACCACTACTTTGTACGCTATTTTAAAAAAATTAAATAAGCAAGAGACAAAAATTATAACAGTAGAGGACCCTATTGAGTATCAATTAGAAGGAGTTAGCCAGTCACAAGTAAGCAAGAATTATACTTTTGCTAAAGCCTTGCGTTCAATTGTCCGCCAAGATCCGGACATACTAATGGTTGGAGAAATTCGTGATTTAGAAACGGCCGAAATAGCCATTCAAGCCGCCTTAACCGGTCATTTAGTTCTTTCCACTATCCATACTAATGATGCGGCAGGAGCTATCCCTAGATTTTTATCTATGGGCACTAAACCTTTTTTATTAGCGCCGGCAATAAATGCAGTAATCGGTCAAAGATTAGTAAGGAAATTGTGCAAAAAATGTAAAGAAGAAGACAAGATCGGAGAAGAAGAAAAAATGAGGATTAAAGAAATTCTGGAGAAATTACCGGCCGAGAGCAAAGATTCCATTAAACAAGATTATGGCGGGGATTTTAATAATTTAAAATTTTATATGAGTAAAGGTTGCGAGGCTTGTCAAGGCCTTGGTTATAAAGGACGGATGGGTATTTATGAAATAATGACAATGAATCCAGAGATTGAAAAGTTAATTTTATCTAATAAAACTAGTGAATATGATATGCGTGATATTGCGGCAAAAAAAGGCATGATTTCCATGGCTCAAGATGGCTTATTAAAAGCAATTGAGGGCGTAACTAGCCTAAAAGAAGTCTTTAGAGTAGCTGAGGAGAGGTAATTTTAGATTTCGGATTGTAGATTTAAGGCCTTTTATTTTGATTAAATGATTTTATGCACGAAACCTCTCCTTTAAAAAATTTATTTTTATTTTCTTTTATCTGTGGGGCTAGTATTATTTTTTTCACTACTATTCTTTTTGTGTATAATTATAAGTGGATATTTTTCTAATAATATCTTTAGCTTTCTTCTTTTGACGACTTCTTTTTAGATAGCACCAATTTTAGGCACTTATGGAGAGTCAATCTTATTAAGAAAAAGAATAGATGAGAATATAATAAAAAGAGCAAAGACCAGTGCTTTCATTATTTATTATTTTGGATATTTGTAATAACTTTTTTTGGCTTTGGTTAATAATTGAAATCATGAAATATTGAAGTAAGATTAAATTTCGATAGGTTATTCTTACCCAAATTACAAATTTTCAATTTCTAATTACAAAAATATGATTAACAAGAAATTTATTCAAAAATTAAAAATGGAATTTGATGAGCATAATGGTGAAAGAAGGCAGATTATTAGCTTGTCCAATATTGTTCTCCATGATTCAAAAAGAGTAATTTTTTCTCTTCATCGCGGGGATACGGCAATTGCCGAAAAAAATTTAGGTGAGATAGAAAAAATACTCTTAAAATTAGAAAAAAAGTTCGACTATGACCGACTTAGGGAAGAGGGCTCATACAAGGCCGGGGTTGAGGAATACGTAGAAGCCAAGACGTTTTATTTAGTTTTATCAGGAAAAAAATTAGACGTAATAAAAGGGCCTGAATTAGCTTATGAAAGTTACCTTGGAGGAATTTGTGATTTAACCGGCGAGTTGGTGCGCCGAGCAGTTAATCAAGCGGCGCAGGGGAATTATAAAGAAGTTGAAAAAATTAAGGGAATGATTAATGATATAATGGCCGAATTAGTGCAGTTTGATATGGCCGGATACTTGCGCACAAAGTATGATCAAGCCAAAGGGAGTTTAAGAAAGATTGAGCAGATTAATTATGAAGTTAAGATAAGGGGGTAGTTGGTTTGGTAATTAGGATTTGTGCAAGTATTTAGATATTTGCGAAGTTTGAGATAGTTGGATTTTTTTATTGCTAAATTGTTATATTGCTGTATGGTTGAATTATAAGATAAAGGTTGATATTTATTAAACAAACTGCGCCTTAATAGGCGTGGTTTTATTTTAGATGAAATTGAGTTAAAATTAGAATATGGGAATATTTAATAAAATAGTTAAAATATTAAGTTTAGTCGTGGTTTTGCTTGCTGTCTTTTATGTCGGATTTATTTTTTATCTTTTTAGTCTGCAAGACGATCGTGAGGATTATTTTACTGGTCTGTTTAGCAAGAAGAGCCTTGAGCAAGAAAACAAGAACTACATAAACAATTTACCGAAAAATAATGATAAATCTTTAAATTTTTTGTTTTTCGGCGATATGATGCTTGACCGGCATGTTGGAGAAAAGATACGAGCCGATGGCCTTAGCTATATCTTTGAAAAACTAGCCGGAGAAGAAAATAGATTTTTTCAAGGAATTGATTTAATTAGCGCAAATTTAGAAGGAGCAGTCACGAATAACGGCGCGCACTATTTGCCAGTTATGGATTATGATTTTGCTTTTGCCCCAGAATTAATTCAGGAGTTAAAAAATTACAATTTTAACTTTTTTAATTTAGCTAACAATCATTTTGCCGACCAAGGTGAGCGTGGTATAATTGAAACAAGAGAAAATTTAGATGAGCTAGACTTTGATTATATCGGCTGCCAGGACGGAAAAGTTGGCGAGTGCAGTATTAAAATAATGGACATAGCGGGGCAAAAAATTGGCATGGCCGGATTTAGTATGGTTTATAGCAAATTAGATGATGGAAAAATGACGGAAGTTGTAAGCACCTTAGCAAGTTCAACTGATTTAGTGATAATAAATATACATTGGGGAGTTGAGTACGAACATTATTTTAATAAAACTCAACAGAACATAGCTTATAAATTAATAGAAGCCGGAGCCGATATTATTATTGGACATCATCCTCATGTAGCCCAGGGCATGGAGATTTATAAAGGCAAACCAATTTTCTACTCTTTAGGAAATTTTATTTTTGATCAATATTTTTCTAAAGATACTCAGGAAGGATTAGCAATTGGTATAAATGTAAATAATGAGAAATTTGATATTTTTTTCTATCCATTTAAATCTAAGTTGAGCCAAGCAGAGCTAATGAAAGATCGTGAAAAGGAAGAATTTTTAAGCAATCTATTAAGTTGGTCAGATATCCAAGAGGAATATATAGAAGAAATAAAAAAAGGAATATTAATAATTAATAATTAGTTTTAATATAATATGGACAAAAAATATTGGCAGGCATTAGCGGTTATGGTTGGCTATACAATTGGGGTGGGAATGTTTGGTCTTCCATTTCTTATTTCTAGAGCTGGAATACTGGCTTTTTTTGTTTTTTTAATTATCTTAGGGCCAGCTCAGTACTTACTTCATTTAATTTACGCCAATTTAATTATAGTAACTAAAAACTATCATCGGTTGCCAGGTTATGTAGAAATCTATCTGGGCAAAAGAGGGAAGACAATTGTTCTTTTAGCTAAAATTATAGGTAATTACGGAGCTTTACTTGCCTATATTATTATTACCGGCATATTTCTTGAGCAGTTATTAGGCCCTTATTTTGGGGGCAATAAATTAATTTACGCTAGTATATTGTTTTTTATTGAAGCTACAATTATATTTTTTGGTATTGGCATGATAGCTAGAGCGGAATTATTTATGACCGCGCTTCTTTTAGCTATCGTTTGTATAATAGCTTTTAAGGGTTGGCCAATTATTAATGTTCATAATTATAGTTTAATAGATTGGAAGTATTTTTTATTGCCATATGGGGCCATGCTTTTCGCCATTGATGGCAGCGGATCCTTACCAATAGTAGCAAGATTATTAAAAAGAGATAAGAAAAAAATGAAGAGTGTAGTGAGAATTGGAACAATTTTACCAATTATTGTTATTATATTATTTACCATTTCAATTATTGGAATTTCCGGCGCCAATACTACTCCCGACGCTTTAACCGGAGTTAAATTAATTTTCAGTGACGGGATAATATTTTTTTCTTTGATTTTTGGCATATTAACTATGATTACTTCTTTTTTGGGAGTAGCCGAGTCTATGAAGGAAACATATTGCTGGGATTATAAAATGAATAAGCATCTATCATGGGCTTTAGCGGTTTTTATACCCTATTTATTATATTTATTGGGAATGAAAAATTTAATTAATGTTATAAGTTTTAGCGGAGCGATCGCCGGCGGATTAGCCGGGATAGTTTTAATATTGATTTTTAGTAAACTAAAAAAATTGAATAAATTAACTTTATTTAAATATAAGCCGGGAGCTTTTATAATTTATTTTTTAATTAGTTTATTCGTGGCAGGGATAGCATACGAGATTTATTATTTCTTAATTAAATAAACAGTTAGACAACTAGAACATTTATTAAAAAAATATGAGGATAGTTATAATTTCGGACATACATGACAATATAATAAATTTAGAGAAATGTCTGAACTGCTGTGCGCAAGAAAATATAGATGAAATAATTTGCTGTGGAGATGTTGCCAATAAGGAAACAATAAAGGTTTTAGCTCAAGGGTTTGAAAAAAAAATTAATTTAGTGAAGGGCAATGCCGAGTTATATGAAGAAGCTGAATTAAAACAATACGGAAATATAATTTATTACGGAAAGGTTGGCAGATTTGAGCGGGATAATGTAAAAATTGGTGTTTGCCATGAACCTTTTTTAATTGATAAAGTATTAGAGCAAGGAGACTGTGATTATATTTTTTATGGGCATACGCATAAGCCCTGGATAAAGGAAAGAAATGGCATAAAAGTAGTTAATCCAGGCACATTAATTGATAATTTTGGCCAGTCAACTTTTGCATTTTGGGATACTGATCGTGGTGTACTGGAATTGAAGTTATTAGAGAAAATATAATGTAAATCGGCTTTGTTGCACGAATAACAACAAAATAATTATTTAATGATATAATATTAGTAATAAAACAAAAATTAATACTAATATTATGCCAAAAAACAAAAACACAAAAGTAAAAAAGAGTAAAAGTAGCAACAAATCCAATA
>JBDRJA010000068.1:0-12293 GCA_043815345.1 Patescibacteria group bacterium
TATTGGATTTGTTGCTACTTTTACTCTTTTTTACTTTTGTGTTTTTGTTTTTTGGCATAATATTAGTATTAATTTTTGTTTTATTACTAATATTATATCATTAAATAATTATTTTGTTGTTATTCGTGCAACAAAGCCGATATTATTTAAAAAAATTTATATCAATATTTTTACTAAAATTTTGAATTTCGCCTAACGTTAAGTATATACGAAGTTTTTAGCTCTTTTCATTATTATACTTAATAAAGAAAAAAGAGACAAAAATTTGGGAAAATCTCGAGCCGAGAGATTTTCCAGATATACTTTGTTATACGCCCTTGCCCGCAGGCAAAGCGCAGCGTGGTTCGGAGCGTAGCGTAGAAAGTTCAAAAAATATTTATAGTTAATATTTTTATAGGTTCTCTTTTATTTTAATTTGTTTTTGTTTTGGGCGTAGGGCAGAGGGGAATTAAAGGTGTGAATGCCCGGAGCCCAAAACTCCTTTTGATATTTTTAATGTTTAATCGATTTTTGTTAAGCTTACATTAATTTTAACAGTGTCATTAGAGAAAACAGAAGAATTGCTAATGCTTTTGACTTCTAATGTTATTTCTTCTTTCTTACCCCAGACATCGTGACCGCTAGGCACATAAAATGGAACTAGAATTTCCTGCTCAGCCCCTGATTGCAACGTAATTATGTCTGGCAAATTACTGCTGTTCATCCAGCCAAGCTTGCTGTAATAATTCAGTGAATAGGTGTCTTGTCTCTTTCCCATGTTTTTGACCACAAACTTATAACTATCACTAACGTCTGCGAATACTTTTTTCTCACCAAAATCAAATATCTTTACTTCATATTCTTGATTTTCTTTCTTGTTGCTATTTTGAATTATTAAACCTGCATTTTCAATGTCTTGAATTATGGCATCTAAAATATTTGTAAGAGGATAAAGAGTTGTTTCGCGATCTTTAATAAATATTTTTTGATATCTATTACAAATTAAAGCCAGATAATTTTTATATAAAAAATGCCAAGTTAAATCACTCTTAATGCTGCTAATATTTGTTTTATTAATAACATCTTCTAAGCGTGTCAATTCTTTTTCTGATAGTTTAACAGAAGACCACTTACTTTTTTTAAAAATTCTTATTTCTTTGTCGTTGAAAATATTTAAAATAGCATCATCGGTGGAATATTGTAAGAGCAAACCGCTTTTATTATTTTTAGCAGAATCCTTGAATTGATATGTTTTGTTATTGGTTTTTTGAACGTCTGTAAAAAGCCCGTAATCACCATAATTATCAGGCTCCTTAAAGCTAAGAGTGGAAACGTCAATATTGACAATATCATTAAATTGTAATTTTAAAATTTTAGCTTTAAGTGATTCATCTACATAGAAATTATCCATTATACCTCCGGCAGCTACACCATCCAGTTTCACAGCAGAAGATGCCCATAAATCAATGTTTGACGTATTAATGTCGCTAAGTTGTCCTAAAGGCTCTAATATCAACGGCTCAACATTCAATACCCTAGCAACTATTCCTCTTTTTCCAGATTGGATGTTAGCCGAATATGAATGTAAACTTATATATTTTGTTTTTTCATCACTAATTACTGCGCCGTATTTTTCTTGGCCGGTTACTGAGCAACTTTGATTGTCTATGAGATTTAAATTCACAGTAACTTCATTTTTTGCATCCGGGTTAACTTTAAATTTAAATGTTTTATTAACTACATAAAAAATAAAATAAACGCTAAGTAATAAGGCCATGATAATAATTATAAATATAGGTAATTTTTTCATATTAAAATATTTGAGTTAGTTTTTCGTAGCGAAACGGAGAAAACTCCTTATATTCCCCTTATTAAATAAATAAAAAACAAAATTGAATTCTTTTTAAGAGAGGCGTTAGCCGAAAAAAAAATATATATTTCGCCTAACTAGTTATATGTGAATTTATTTATTTTTCAGCCAATATTAAATAAAAAAAATACTAAAGTTTACATTTAGAAAGTGTTCTAATAAGTAATTTTACTTTAACCTTATCTGGCTAATCCTTCCTGTTATTTCATCAGTAAAATAAAGATAATCGCCATCGTCGGAAATTATTAAATTAGACATATTATAGTCTTTATCAGGAATAGCGATTAATTGTTTTAAGCCTGTTTTAGTATCTATTTTATAAAGCCTATCAGGGGTATTTTTAGCTAATTCCGGGAAAAGTCCGGCTCCCTCATCTAATTCTTTCGGCACTGCACAAAACAAATCTGTTTCGTTGGCAAAAGTACATTTTTCAGCCCAAGTATCTAATTTTAAGCTTTTTCTCCCCGATCCAATGCTATCTCCCTGCGCGTTTACTACCCAAAGCGATGGTTTTAAATCATTATCTGACGAATAAACGCTATAGAGCAATTGATCCCCATTTGGCGCCCATTTATGCTGGAAGCCGCGGCCTTCAACAATTGTGGATTTAAAATTTTCATCATTAAGGCCGATAAAAAAGACTTCCTGGCGGTCAAAGCTAACGCCCTTGGCATACATAGCAATACTTTGGTTATTAGGAGACCAGGAAGGATAAACAGTAGCTTCATTCTCCCCTAAAGCTTCTATAGCTATAGCCTTTGAACCATCATCGTTAGAAATAGTTAACCAGCGATTACCAGGGTCAAACCCAAGGCTTTTCATAACAATTTGGCCGCCATCTGGAGAAAAATCAAAATCTTCCCAATGCTTAGGCAATGATATTTGCTTATTAGCTTCAAAATCGTAAATAATATTAGCCCCATCAGGATATTCTAAAATAGCTTTATTTTTATTAGGCGACCATATTAGATTAGAAACATTATGAAAAACTTTTTCTGTGAGAGTTGAAACCTCTCCCTTTTTAGTAATTTTATAAAATTTTCCATCTAATCTATCATAATACTGTAAATCAGATCCGCTCTTATCTAATGCCGCTCCTAAACTTGGCACTTGGCTTAATTCTGTTGTTTGGGTTAATCCTCCTTGGGCGAGGGGACTTGCTTTTATTCCAGAGTCACCTCCCGGCTCTATGGGTAGTTTTCCACCATCTATTGGACTAATAATTTGGCCTGGTCCGGTAGGTGATACAGGTAAACCGGCAGGTGTAGTAGTGGCCGCTGGTTCAGATATGTCAGAAGGAGGTGGAGGGGCTTTAAAAAATAAAGCATAGAGGAAATATCCTAGGGCAAAAACAATAACGATAAAGCCGATTATTAAGAGCAATTTTTTATACCTAATAAAAAAATTCATATTATTTACCCCGCGTCAAAAGAATGTCTATGAACCCCGTAACATTGTTTTATAATAACGGGTCAGGCCAAGTCGGAGGCATAAATAGGTCAATCGTAGTTAGTGGTTCATCTCGCTCCGACATAATCAGGGCTAGGTGAAACTTTACCAGCGAGCGACATCTTTAATGCGAGGTTTTGTTACTAGTAATTATTTTATATGAAGTAAGTTAAATAAACTAAGTTTTTATTTTTTTATTTATTTGTGTTATAATTAATATCAAGAAGTGGACAACTTTTGTTTTACTATATTGTTATTATTATATCGTATTATTGAATAAATTACAAAAATTATGGGTTTATTTTCATCTAACAAAGGTTATTTAGGCATTGATATTGGCAGTTCAAGCATTAAGATTGTGGAATTGAAAGAAGAGAGAGGAAGGCTACGCTTATTAACTTATGGTTTTACGGAAAATTTAGGAGATAAATTTAAAGATTATTTACAAAAAGACGTTAAATACACTGCTAGTGTAATTAATAAAGTATGCGAGAAAGCAAAGATTACAAGCCAAAACGCTATTGCCGCCTTGCCTACTTTTTCAGTATTTTCTTCTATTATCAATTTATCCAACGTTAATTTGAAAGAAATATCTTCAGCTGTTCATTGGGAAGCAAAAAAGATCATTCCTTTGCCCTTGGAAGATATGGTCTTGGATTGGAAATTTATTTCAGATAGCAAAGAAAAAAACAGCGATGGAGATAAGAAAAAAGATACAAAAGTACTTTTAACCGGCGCGCCTAAAACACTTGTAAAAAAATATATAAGCATATTTAAAGAAGCTCGAATTAATTTATTAAGCCTTGAAACAGAAACTTTTTCTTTAATTAGATCTTTGTTAGGAAATGACAAGACGACTATAATGATTGTGGAAATTGGCGCAAGCACCACAGACTCCTCAATTGTTAGCAAGGGCATCCCTGTATTAAATCGCAGTATTGATATTGGGGGATTAACTATAACTAAAGCAATAAGCAGTAATCTAAATATTGGCATGGAAAGGGCTGAACAATTTAAGTATGATTTAGGCATAACTTCGATTGAGTCAAAAGAAGATGCAATACCTAGGACTATTGTGGACACAATTAGCCCAATAACTAATGAAATTAAATATCTAATTAATTTATTTCAAAGTAAAAACAACGAAAAGATAGAAAAAATAGTGTTATCAGGCGGATCTTCACTTTTGCCTAATTTTACTAATTATTTGTCAAAGATTTTAAATATAAATGTAATTATTGGGGATCCTTGGTCAAGCATTTCCTACCCGGCCGAATTAAAGCCAGTTTTGACTGAGATTGGCCCAAAATTATCTGTTGCTATCGGATTAGCTTTAAGAGGGGTGAAAAAGGGGTAGTTGATTACTCATAAAAATCATTTTTTTAAATTAATAGCCTGAGAATTATATTAATAGTATATGGAAATAAATTTTTTATCTAAAAGTAAAGAAAAAGAGATTAGCAAAAAGAAAAAATATTCAGAAAGAGAAATAGATTGGACACAACCATCTAAAGATAGGAAAACATTGGCAAAGGAAAATAATAAGATTTTGTTTAGAAAAAAGAAAGATACTGAAGATATTTCTATTAAGTCAAAAGAAAAAAAAGGTATTTTATCTAAAATATTGGAAGTTAATTTATGGAAAAAAAACAAAGTTTACCGAGCCAAAAACGGTACAATTAACAATAAGGAAAATTTAGAAAAGACTCAAAATTTAAATAAATCCAGAAAAGAGATGCTTAAGTTTATTAGTCAACAGAAAGGAGAGGAGAAAATAAATAAATTAAGGACAAAAGAGAACCACTACGTTTTAGGCGAAAAAAAGGATAAAAAAGACTTTTGGCTTAAGATCAGCAGTATATTTAAGAAAAAGGATAAAAAATTAGCTACAATGCCCAAGATTATTAACGGTAAAGCAAGCGCCTCTTTTAATAAAGAAAAAATTGTTGACAGCCAGGAAATTCCAAAAGAAATAAGAAAGACGCAGGAAGTAGTTAAGCCTGAGCCGGCCGAAAAAGAAATAGATTTAATAAAGAAAAATAAAGAAGAAAAAGGAATTTGGGCTTTGATAACTAATTTATTTAATAATAAGAAAAAAAAGCCCAAAGTTATTAAAACGAATACGGATGATTCTCTGAAGAATATTATGGCTGGCAGCAAAAGTCAGCTGGAAGAAAAAGAGAAGAATATTAAAGATGTTATTAGCCCTAGCCCAAGTAAAAGCGAGTCAGACAATGAAGAAGCAGAGAGAAGGGATACCCAGGATGTCCTTGAAACTAATTTGATCAAAGATGAAGTTACTGTTTTTTTTGACTGGCAGAAAAATATTATAGTTATGTTAATCGTTGTAATTTTGTCATGCGCAGTAATTGGCGGGAGTTATTGGGGATTATTGTGGTGGGCGAAATATCAAAGAAGCAAAATTTTGGATTTTACCAGTGATTATAATAAATTAAATAAAGAAATAAAAGAAGCAGAAGAAGAAGCCAATAAGATAATGATTTTTAAGAAGAAATTGAATTTAGTTAGCACTTTATTAAGTAGACATATTTATTGGACAAATTTTTTTAATTTCTTAGAGAAGAATAGCTTAGCTGATGTTTATTATTTGAATTTTTCCGGGGATAATAAAGGCAAATACACTTTAGCGGCGATAGCGAAAGACTTTCAAACAATTGAAGCGCAGGTCAAGGAATTGCTTTCTGATAGCCATGTATTAGATGCTAGCGTTACCCAGGGGTCGCTATCTACGAGAGACAGTGGAGATAAGGGAGTAAATTTTAATATAGAATTATCATTAGATCCAAAAATTTTTATTGAATAAAATTATTTAAAATAGCAATTTTTTAATTAGGTAAATATACTATGAATTTACCAGGGCAAAAAGAAGAGAAAGAAAAAAGATTTGGAGAAGTAAAGCAAAGAATTAATATTATTTTGATACGCTATTTCAAGGGATTTATCGTTTTTTTAGTTTTTATTATTTTTATATTTGGATATTTGTTAATTATTAAACCAGAGTATAAGGAAATAATCCAAGTAAGCAAATTAAATGACGAAAAAAATAATTTTGAGTATTTAGAAAAGAAAAAAGAGTTAGAAAAAATAAATAGTTTATTAAAACTTTACAAGGAAGTTAATCCGATTGATATTAAGAAGATTAATTTAGCCTTACCTGAAGAAAATATTTCTGAGGAGCTTTTCTCTATTTTTGAGTCTATAGTTTTAAAAAATGGTTTAATTTTAACATTTTTAACAACCGAGACAGAAGATCAATTAATTGACAAAGGGAAAACTATAAAAAAACCCGATGAAACAATAACCAAAGACGAAGAAACAAAAGATGCCTTAACTAACGAAATAGGAGTAGTAAAGATAAAATTAAGTATTGGAGGGGTAGATTATTCCAGTTTGAAAAATTTACTTAATTCTATAGAAAATAATCTAAGGCTTATGGATATTAATAAAGTTGATTTTGCCCCTGGCGGTAATGTTGCTTTTGAGATTGACACTTATTATTTAAAACAAAAATAATAAATAACAATAGGTTTTTTATGCTAGTACAAAAGAAAGTTAAAAAGAATAAGTTAATTTTATATATTGTAATTAGCGGCTTAATGCTATTAGGAACAGCGTATTTTTTATATAAGAATTATACATTAGCGGTATCAAGAGCGAATGTAAATAATATTAGGGTAGAAGAATTTAATATAGGCGAGGCGGACATTGGACAAGATACTAGTTCTTCAGATGTTAAAAATTTACTTAAACCAAAGGATAATAATGTCACCTCGGAAAATAAAGAGCTTGAAATACTCAAAAGTAATAAATATAAAAAATTAAAGGAAAATGTAGTAAGATCTATGGATTTTAAAATAGGAAAAAAAGATCCTTTTGAGCCTTATTAAATAAATTTGTTCAAATAAAAATAAAGCTAAAAGTTAGATTTATCATAGTTATTATAAAGAACTATCGTTGAATAATGCATTTATTCCAGTTTTTTATATTTTGGCAAATTTTATAAAATGACTTTATTATCGCCTTACTATATAAAGAAAGAGAAACTAATCGGACAGTTTTATAAATTGATAAATGCTAATAGGTAAAATCATTAAAATGAATAAAAAAGAAGAATTAATAAATTTATTGATAAAAAATAAGATAATTAGCGAAGAGCAGCTTACTAGAATTAAGGAAGTGGCTAGCCTTGCCGGTAAAGACGTGGAGAGTTTTTTGATTGAAAAGGGAACAGTTGATGAAGAGTTAATTACTAAATTAAAAGCAAGAATTTATAAAATGCCATACCAGGATTTATTATCAAAGAAAGTGGGGGTTTTAGTATTGAACACTATACCAATTGAGGTTGCTGAGAATTATGAAATAGTATGCTTTGAGAAAGATGAAAAAAAGATTAATATAGGCATTGTAGACCCTGATAATTTTAAGGCCATGGAAGCAGTTAATTTTTTAGCGAAAGAAGGAGATATAAAAGTTGAATATTTTTTAATTTCTCCTCTAAGTTTTAAAAAAGTATTTGAACAATATAAAAATTTAGAGAGAGAGGTCGGTATAGCTCTTGAAACTAAAGCAAAAGAAGAAGCTGAAGAGATAGCTAAGTTTAAAAAAGAAAATAAGGGAGGCTTTGAGGACATTATAAAAAGCGCTCCAGTAGCGAAAATAGTATCAGTTATTATTAGGCATGCAGTTGAGGGCAGGGCTAGCGATATCCATATTGAACCATCGCAGAAAGAAAGTAGAGTGCGTTATCGTATTGATGGAGTATTGCATACTTCTTTGGTTTTACCTAAAAGCGTCCTTAGCGCAATTGTTGCCAGAATAAAAGTGCTGGCTAATTTAAAATTAGACGAAACAAGAATACCTCAGGATGGGCGTATTAGACTTGTTATAAATGAAAAAGAAATTGATTTTCGAGTTTCAACCCTTCCTTTAGTTGGTGAGGAAAAGGTAGTTATGAGGGTATTAGATATAACTAGAGGCGCGCCAACCTTAGAAGAATTAGGGCATAATGGACAGGTTTTGAATATTATAAAAGAAGGTATTAAAAAGACAAGCGGTATGGTTTTAGTAACTGGCCCTACCGGCTCTGGCAAATCTACAACTTTATTTGCAATTTTAAACCTACTCAACCAAGAAGGGGTTAATATATCAACCCTAGAAGACCCTGTAGAATATTTTGTAAAAGGAGTTAACCAATCGCAAATAAGACCGGAAATAGGCTTCACCTTTGCTAATGGCCTGCGGTCAATATTGCGCCAAGATCCTGACATTGTTATGGTTGGAGAAATTAGAGATAACGAGACAGCCGAATTAGCTATTCATGCAGGATTAACAGGTCATCTTGTTTTGTCCACTATTCATACCAATAATGCCATTGGGGTAGTACCTAGATTATTAGATATGAAGGTTGAATCTTTTTTGTTAGGTTCGACCCTTAATGTAGTAGTTGCGCAAAGATTAGCTAGAAAAGTTTGTTCACATTGCAAGAAAGAGGAAAAATTACCGGCTGATATATTCGCTGATATTGAAAGTGAATTTAAAAAAATTCCCAAGGATGTAATTAAAACAGAAATTAAGAATTTTACTAATTTCAGTAATATTGTAACATATAAGGGGATAGGATGCCCTCGTTGCGGAAACTCCGGCTATAGCGGGCGCATTGCTATAGTAGAAGCGATTGATGTAAACGATAAAATAAAAGAGATTATTATGGACGATACCAGAAATTTAAAAATGGAAGATGTTATAAAAAATCAGAATTTTATTACCATGAAACAGGATGGCATAATAAAAGTTTTGCAGGGAGTGACCACTATTGAAGAAGTTTTAAGAGTTATAAGGGATTAATTTAAATACTGGACTTACGCGTTTGGATAATTATATTATTAATTATTATTGAAAATTTTGTCTATTATTCCTAGTATGCTTTCACAAATAAGTCCCGAGTACTCGGGATGGGAAATAACCGTAGATATTAAGACAGATTAGGACAATAATAAACTATAAATTTACCTCAAACACGTAACTCCAATTAAAAAATATGATTGATGACAAAAGAATAAAAATATTAATAATTGAAGACGATCCATTTTTATTAAGCATGTATACTACTAAATTTGAATTGGAAAACTTTAATGTTATTTCAGCTGACGATGGAAAAAGGGGATTAAAATTAGCTCTAGAAGAGAAGCCGGATATAATTTTATTAGACATATTACTGCCTAAAATGAATGGCTTTGAAATGTTAAAAATATTAAAATCAGATAAATCAGCAGAAAGCATCCCGGTAATTTTATTAACTAATCTAAGCCAAAAGGATGAGGTTGAACAAGGTTTGAATTTGGGGGCTGTTGACTATCTTATAAAGGCTCATTTTATGCCATCTGAAGTAGTCGAGAAGATAAAGAAGTATATAAAGAAGTAAAATACTAATTACGAAAATATGGAAGTACCATCAATTTTTTTAAATAGAATATTATCCGATATAGCAAAAAGAGGGGCGTCTTGCCTTCACCTATCAGTAGGTAGCTCTCCAATTGCAAGGATTAATGGCAGGCTTGTTCATATTGAGGATACAAATATCATAACTGTTGAAACTTTAAAAAAAATTATAGATTCTTTTACAAGTAAGGAAGAACTAGAGATATTGGAAAAAGAGAGGGAGATAGTAATTGTTAAGAAATTTGGAGGCAATTTTCGTTTTCGGATAAATATTTTTTATCAAAAAGATTTACCCTCTTTATCTTTCAACTATATTCATGATTTTATTAGGAATTTAGATAATTTGAAAATACCCGAATTAATAAAAAAAACTATAAATTTGAATTCAGGGCTATTAGTAGTAGCAGGTCCTAACGACTCCGGAAAAACTTCTACTGTTGCCGCGTTCATTGAAGAGCTAAATAAGAATGAGGAAAAATACATTATTACTATTGAAAGCCCGATTGAATACGTATTTATTAATAATAGAAGCGTAATTGAGCAAAGGCAGGTTGGACGAGACGTGCTTTCTTATGTTGACGGCCTAGAACATTGTTTAGAGGAAGATGTTGATTTAGTTTATGTTGATACCATTAAAAAAGAGTTTGAGCAAGCTATGCCTTATATTTTTGAATTAGCTTCTGGCAATTCTTTTGTTATACTTGAGGTAGATGCAGCCAGTTCAGTAAGGGTAATAGAAAAGATTTTAAACGCCGCAAAAGTAAAAATTTCTGAAGAAGCTGCTCGGTTCAATCTAGCAGATATTTTAGTCGGTATTATAGTCCAAAATTTAATTCCTAGCCGGGGAGGAGGGATGTCTTTAGCCCTTGAAACTTTAGCAGTTAATTCAGCGGTAAAATCTTTAATTAGGGAGGGTAAGATTTATCAGCTTGAAAGCATTATCCAAACTTCAAGAGAAGAGGGTATGATTAGCATGAAGAAATCTATTCAAGATTTAGTCAAGGAAGGTAAAATTCCGCAGGAAGAAGTGGGAAAGATGGAATTAGAGTTTTAAGAATAATTACTGATTATATTTTTTAAAATAAGCTATTTTTTATAAATTTAAACAAATCATAATTATTTTTCACTTTTATTTTATATGGCGATATTTAAATACCGAGCATTAGACTCTGAAGACAAGGAAACTATTGGGTTAATTGAAGCTGTTAGCGAAAGCATGGCGGCCGTTGTTTTGAAAGAAAAAGGCTTATCAATAGTATCTATCAAGAAAGAATCAGAAAATAAAGTATTAAAATTTTTATTTATTTTAAACAGGGTAAAACCAAAAGACGTAGTTATTTTTTCTCGCCAATTCGCGGTTATGATTTCTGCAAATGTAACCCTAGTCCAATCTTTAAGAATTTTAGTTGAGCAGACAGAGAATCTTAAATTAAAGATGGTTATTTCTGAAGTAGCAGATGAGGTGGATAGCGGTTCTCGCCTTTCTGACGCCCTAGCTAAAAGACCTAAAGTTTTTTCCAATTTTTATATTAATGTAATAAAATCTGGCGAAACTTCCGGGAAGTTAGATGAAGTTTTAAATTACCTGGCTGATGAGATGGAGAAAGATTATGATATGATGAGTAAAATTAAGGGTGCAATGATTTATCCTATTTTTGTATTTTTTGGCCTTGGAATTGTTGGCATAGTTATGATGGTTTATGTCATTCCTAAATTAACAGATGTTTTAACTGAAACAGGGGCTGAACTGCCCTTGGCCACAAAAATATTAATTGGGACTTCGAAAACTATGTCTAATTATTGGTGGGCGCTATTAATAATTTTAGTAGGAATTATTATCGGGATTAGATATTATATAAAAACACCGTCTGGAAGGAAACAAATTGATTTTCTAATATTAAGAATACCAATTTTCGGCAAATTATTACAAAGAATTTATCTTGTTCGTTTTACCAGATCAATGAATACTTTGATAGTTGGCGGAGTAACAATTACAAAAAGCCTAAGGGTTGCTTCCGAAGTAGTAGGAAATCAGACCTATAAAGATTTAATTAATGAGACTTCTGAAGCGGTTGAGGATGGTAACTCTATTTCAAGCGTCTTTATTAATAGCAACCAAATTCCTAAAATGGTTTCCCAGATGATGAGTATCGGAGAGAAATCAGGCAAATTAGATTTGGTCTTGGAAAGAATTACTAGTTTTTATGCAAGAGAAATCAATAATATTGTAGCCAATTTAATGACTTTGATGGAGCCGATAATTATGGTTATTATGGGAGTGGCAGTGGGCATTATGGTGGCCGCAATTATTTTACCTATGTATAATTTAGCAAGCCAATTTTAATATATGCCCATAATTTAATTATTTATAACGAATTATTATGCAAAAAAATAAAATAATTACTTTGAATTACGAAACGAAGTTTCGTAAACATAATCGCGAAGCGATTAAGAATATCTAATGAATAAGTCTAGGCGATGCAAAATCAACTTGGATTGTCCAAATTTGTTCATTAGCATGGGTGATTGTAATATT
>JBDRJA010000069.1:0-12924 GCA_043815345.1 Patescibacteria group bacterium
TTGCTACCGATGCAATCTACACAATGTTTTTTTTGAGATATTAGTCATAAATTCAAATTGATTTAAATTTGTTATGAATACATGACTAATATTACAACGAAAACAAAGTTTTCACCAACTATTTTTAAGTATTAAACCAAATCTCCCAAATAGCGTTCACCTTCTTTGAGATAAACGAGGACGGTCAACGAGTGTATCCCGCTGCCTATTGGGATACTGTTAAAGTAGAAGGTGGCAAGGGAAAGGTGCTCTTCAAAGGTATTATTACCGGGCTTTACGAGGTAGATGTATTTACCTGGGATAAGCAATGGAAACCATCGTTTGAAGGCACTGGGAGTGTGAAAGTGGAGGATGCTGATGCTGTATTGCTGCCCTCAATCCTTTCTGTGATGCTCAAATTAGTGGATTCATATCAGTATACCGTTAACCTTCAAGGCGCCCCCGGGGTCTATACTGAAGGGAATAATTATAAAATTCAGATCAACTACGAGGGCGGCAGCACTCAGAGTTACGGCTACTGGGACGATGGAGTACTGAAATTTTATCCTTCATTGCCAATGGGGATGGATTCTGGAATAACCTTGAGTATCCAAGACGATGAAGGAGTTGTCCGTAAGTCGGTCTTGGAGTTTAACACCCTTGAAGCAATTAACAATGAGGGTACATTCGATTTTGTTTTTACTCCCCCGATAAACACCGGGAATGTTCAAGCCGAATTGCTTTTTGCGCACGAACAGGAGATCGTACTGCATGTACCCGAAGATTACTCCACAATCCAGGCGGCAGTTAATGCCTCCTACGACATCACGGGTCTTGTGACGATCGTCCCTGCCCCTGGCGTATACTATGAGAATATTGATTTTCAGTCGGGGGGTAATATTACGATCCGAGCCGAAGAAAACGATATGGTCTCGGTTGATGGAGGAGATAATGGGAACACTTTTTATCTCCAAAAAGATGACCGCGTTGTCTTTGAGAATCTGACCATTATCAGTTCTCAGAAGCACGATTCGTGGAAAACAGCGGCTGTCTTTGCAGAAAATGCCACTGCGATTGTCATAAACTGTAGAATTAATACAAAAAGTCAGGGCGTTGTGACCAACTTGGCGCCCCAAACGGTTGTAAAGGACTCATACGTTTTCGGACTGGGTAAAAAAGATGAACCGGCAGTAGGCGTAGTAGGCATCGTACTTTACAACCAGGGAACCCTGGGAGAAGGAACCGGGGCAGAGATTTCAAATAACATTTTTGAAAAACTGCTGATCGGTATTGATTACCGAAAAGCAGGGAACAAGATTGAACTGGACAAAAATACATTTAAAGACGTCCAGTTCCCGATCTTAGGGCCGGATGAAGAAATACCCGAAGCACCGCCCAGCCCTGAGATTCCTACTGACAGTGGAGGCGGAGGCAAATAAACCTTCCCACAGTTCACCTGGAGCTAGTAATCCAGGTGCGAAATTAACTTAAATCCCCCACCCGCAGATTATTTCTAATCTTTGGGTGGGTATTTTTTTGGTTATTTTTCCTAACGAAAAAAGCCGTACTACGAATACGGCACATTCGAATTAATTATATTTTTCAATTTTAACCTTAATAATTTTTCCAATTATATTTTTATCAGTTTTAATTTGTGATAAACCAAACTCAACATCGAAATAATATTCGGTTTTGCCTATGCATGTAGAAGCTAAGCATCCTATAGGATGCTTAGCTTCTTTTTTGTCAAATATCCTTTCAACAACAACCCCTAACTCTTTCCCAATAAACTTTTTCCTATAGTTAATCTCCAATTCTCCACCTAGCTTCCTTAATTTTTACTCTTTTATCTATTTCATCTTTTTTAACTTTATTTATCATTCTTTTGCATTTATGAATAGCAGTTTTAGTTACCGAGCATGTATTAATAATTGCTAAATCAGCCTGTTTTTTTGCTAATTTAAAGCCAGTAGAATTTAATTTCCTGTTTAAATCTCCTTAATCATATTGATTAACTTTACAGCCTAGAGTATAAATTTTATCGGTTATATTTACCATATTTTCTTAATAATAAAAAAGCCGCTACTTAGCAACGGCTTATTGGTGTGTGGTCTTTATAATCCTATTAAATGAATTAAAAATAAAAACATAAAGGCCCGATATTATCAAAAGAACAAAGCCCAATTTTTCAGAGTCTTTTACCATGACTAAATATGATATTATTACCATCATAATAAAACCTAGAATAATAATACTTACCCGATGTAGGCGCGGAAGGATGTATTTCCTTAAATGAACAAACCTTATTCGGCTTGTTACGAGTAAATACGAGGTTAGAAATACAATTATTTGAGATGTTGTTGAATATTGCCAAAATAAGCATGTCCCCAGTATTACCATAGCTCCTGCAGGGCATGGCAAGCCATTAAAAATACCAATTGGTATACTAGGATCAAGTTTATCCTTTTTTGCAAAGCGATATAGCCTATAGCCAACTGCCGCTATATAGATCGCTCCAAAAAAAATTGGCCATATTTGCCAATTTCCGTGAACAAAAATTATTATAGCTGGGCAAATTCCAAAACTTACGAAATCTGCTCCATCATCAAAATATTTACCAAATTCAGTGCTCCCATGTTTTTCTGCCATCCGCCCATCAAACAGGTCAAAAACTTGGCCTGCGATCACTGCCAAAGTGGCTAATACAAAATGCCTGTTGAAAGCAAAAATAATTCCGGTTAATCCGCATATCAAATTCAAACATGAAAGAATGTTGGCGTATAGCCAATTCGGTACAATTTTAAAAAAGGCTGACCCTACTCCTAGTATTATGCAAAGATACAGAGCTTGAACAGAAAAATTTGGTATAACTATTCCATCATCTAAAATTCCCAAATAGATTAATAGGCCAAAGCACAAAACAGCCTTAATCTTTCCAATGTTATTAGCAGCCACTGACCAGTCAGGATGATTTAAAAACGAGATGGCTTTAAAATATTTCACAAGCCATCTGACGCCGAATTGTCCTATTGCTTCAATTACCGAAAACAAACGAACAATTTTTATTGGTAAACTTCCCTGCAGGGCAAAGCCAAACATTGATGGTATATAAGTCAGCTTGTCGCATAGTGGATCTAGCTCTTTTCCCAATTCGGTTTCCCAGCCATATTCTCTAAAATTTCTCGCAAACTCACCATCGACTCCATCAAGCGTTGCTGAAGTGGTTAATAAAAAAATTCCCAATGAGTGCCATTCAAACAAGAAGTAACAAGCAACACCAATCCAGCCCAACAATGTTCTCCAATAACAAATATTATTTGGATAAAAAAACAATTTATGTTTTAAGAAAAATACTTTTAACCTTGCATTTCTTACCGCGTAATAGAAAAATAAATATATCAGGGTATCAATGAACCCCGAAATCAACATATCTATCAATCTGTTCATTACTTACCCTCCCTTGTTTTATAAAGATCAAGATTAAATACGGTATAAGCCATTTAATTTACAATGAGCCACCCGTCGGATTCGAACCGACGACCTACGGTTTACAAAACCGTTGCTCTAACCAGCTGAGCTAGGGTGGCAAAATAAAAAGTGCCTTAGTTCAGGCAAATCTTCTTATAAAATATTAGCAAATATATTAAATTAAGGCAATAGTTAAATAGAAAAACGGGTATTTTTTCTACATATTTCATAGATTTAAATACCCGCATATATGTTTTTAATTATGAGTGCAGCATCACTCCAAGAGCATTTCTGAGGGTGGAATATGAAATACTCCTTGGGAAAACATGATGCTGCACTCTTATTCTGTATTTACTATTTTTATCATACTATATTAAACCTGTCAAGTTTGACAGCTGAATACTATTATGTTAATATTTTTTATATTAGAGGCAATTAAATAGCAATAAAAAAAATGTTCACCAGATTTCCCTAATTTTATCGCCTCTGCTTCATTACTAGTACTAATAAGCCTTAATCTGGGCTTTATTTTTTACAATATTTTAAAACTATAAAATTAACAGGCGCCGTTAGCTCAGTCGGTAGAGCAGCTGCCTTTTAAGCAGAAGGTCGCAGGTTCGAATCCTGCACGGCGCACATCCTAAAAAAACAGGCTCTCAAGAGTTTGTTTTTTGTTTAGAATATTATTTAAAAGTGGAAAAAAGGTGGAAAAAATCACCTTGCTAAAATAACAGTGTTAAGATAATATAGAAGCATGGCCAATCATAATACTCAGACAATAGAAAAAATGCCGCCACAAAATTTAGAGGCAGAACAGTCATTTTTAAGCTGTCTTTTAATTGATAAAGAAGCAATAATTAAAATTGCCGATATTATAACTGAAAATGATTTTTATAAAGATAGTCATGAAATTATTTTTAAAACCATGAAAGAGCTCTATGGCCGTCATGAACCTATTGATATTTTAAGCATTTCTAACCGGCTTGATGAAAAAAATCAACTTGATAATATAGGGGGACGTACATATTTAGCTCTGCTTTCTAATACGGAAGCTACTTCTTCCCATGTAGTGCATTATGCTAACATTATCCAACGTAAAGCTACCTTAAGAAGACTGCAAAAAGCAGCCAGTGAAATTGCTGAATTAAGTTCAAAGGAAGAATTAGAAGTAGATAAAATATTAGATGAAGCAGAGCAGAAAATATTTAGTGTTTCGCAAAAGCATCTAAAAGAAGCATTTTTCCCGATTGACAACCTTCTTACTCAGGCCTTTGACCGTATTGATGAACTTCATAAACAGAGCGGTAAAATGCGCGGACTGCCGACAGGTTTTACTGATTTAGATAATATTTTAGCCGGTCTGCAAAAGTCTGACTTGATTGTTTTAGCCGCTCGGCCCAGCGTTGGGAAAACTAGCCTGGCCCTTGATATTGCTAGGCAAGCGGCAATAAAAAGTAAGGCCGGAGTAGGACTTTTTTCTTTAGAAATGAGCAAAGAACAATTAGTTGATAGAATGCTCTGCGCCCAAGCAAATGTTAATTTGTGGAAAATGAGAACTGGCAAGCTTTCTGATAAAGAAGAAGATAATGATTTTTCACGCATCGGTGAAGCTATGGGTCAGCTTTCAGAAGCTCCAATTTTTATTGATGACTCAGCCATAACGTCTATTATAGATATAAGAACAAAAGCAAGGCGATTGCAAATGGAAAAAAAACTAGATTTAATTGTTATAGATTATTTGCAATTAATGGAGGGCCGAGGCAAATACGGAGATAATCGCGTCCAGGAAGTAGCCGAGATTACTCGAGGGCTCAAAGCTATTGCCAGAGAATTAAATATACCGGTTTTAGCCCTTTCTCAGCTTTCTCGCGCTGTGGAGCAACAACAAGGCCCAGCTATCCCCAAATTAGCTCATTTACGCGAATCTGGGTCAATTGAGCAGGATGCAGACGTGGTTATGTTTATCTATCGCAAAGAGGCTGACAGAAAATATAACCAGGGTGATATACCGGAAACAGATAAAAATTTAACAGAAATTCAAATAGCCAAACATAGAAACGGCCCGACCGGAAAAATAGAGTTATTCTTTGACGAAAATTGCGTTAGTTTTAAAAATATGGCAAGGAAAGATATCAATGGATTGCCAGAGATGTAAATAGTACGCCAGTATAAAAATGTGTAAGAACTTAATAATAAATACTAATAATCAATTTACAAATTACAAACAATAAACAATAAATAATATTCAAACAATCCGAATACTAACTTTTGATTGTTTGTTTTTAAAAAGGAGAGAAATGAAATGTTTCTTTATGAAGTTTGGAAAGAAATAGAAAGAACTATAATGTTAAATGAAGCAAAATGGTGTATTGAAAACAATAGAATAATTAATGAAATGACTAAATTAGAAACAAAATTCATTTTCTTTATTGAAATAAAGAAATTATTAAAACAACGATCAAGCCAGCAGGATAAAATTTCTGAGCTAGAGATAATCATTCTATTTATACAGGCTGAACTTGAACATTTAAGGGGAATGTTATCCGAATAAATGGGCATAAATCACTCCCCTTTTCTTTTTTATAATATCCGCTATAATAAAAGTAATTAATAATTATAAAGTACTTTCAATTTTTAATAATTTGCAAATTAATACTTTGTTTCCCGCTCCTCTTTGCAGAGCGAGGCTAGGGAAAATTATAAATTGAAAATTATAAAATTAATAAAATATGTTCAGCAAATTAAAACATCTAAAAGATTTAAGAAGCCAAGCCAAGAATATGCAAAACGCCCTTTCTCAAGAAACCGTAACAGTTGAAAAAGGCGGCGTAAAAGTTGTTATGAATGGCAATATGGAGATAAACTCCATCTCCATTAATGAAGACTTAGCTAAAGATAGCTTGGAAGGAATATTGGCAGATTCAATTAATGAAGCGATCAAAAAAACCCAAAGATTAATGGCGCAAAAAATGCAGGAAATGGGGGGGATTCCGGGCCTAAACTAGTATTTATTAAATTACCATTATATAAAGCATAACAATTAGAATATTATAAAATATTTATAATTTCTAATAAAGATTATAATTCAAAATGTAAAATCATAATATATTAGGCAACTTTAAAATTAGGCATTTGATATTTTATTAAAAATTAGGTTAATTAGAAATTAGAAATTTTTTATATGAAGTTTCCTATATCTATCCAAAACTTAATAAATCATTTCTCTAGCCTCCCAACTGTGGGCCCCAAAACCGCTGAGCGGTATGTTTTTTATTTATTGAAGCAAAATCCGGAAGAACTGCAAAAATTTGCTCAATCTATTGCCGAACTAAAAGAAAAAACAACTATTTGCCAAACCTGCTTAGCAGTAGCGGAAACAAATCCCTGCGCAATTTGCACAGATAATAAAAGGGATAATAGTTTAATTTGTGTAGTGGCCAGCACCCAAGATATGTTAACTATTGAAGCCACTAAGCAATTTAGCGGTATTTATCATATTTTAGGAGGTTTAATTAATACAATTGAAGGCATAAATCCAGACAAGCTTTACATCAACAAACTGGTTGATAAAATTAAAAAAAATAATATAAAAGAATTGATTTTAGCCCTCAACCCAAATTTAGAAGGAGAGACTACTTCCTTATATTTAGCGAAGCTTTTAAAGAATAATAATATGATAATAAGCCGTTTAGCTAAAGGTCTTCCAAGCGGTTCTAACTTAGAATATGCTGATGAAATGACCCTGACTAGCGCTTTGAAAAACAGAACTGATCTTTGATAATTTCAAGAAAGATATAATAGTTAAAAATTAATAACTCCAGGCTCATATGAGCTGTAATTTTTTTATTTGTTGTATTCACAATACTAAAAAAGCCCCATTTAATGAGGCTTTTTTCTTGCTTTTAAAAACAAAATCTTACTAAACAATACTAGTAATCTCTACTTTACTAAAAGACTGTCTATGTCCTAGAGTTCTTTTATAGCGAGTTTTTCTTTTGTACTTTACTACTTTAACTTTTTTATCTCTCCCCTGCTCTATAATTTTACCCTCTACTTTTTCCCCTAAGCTTGGTTTTCCTAAATCTAAAATCTTGCCGTCAGTTGAGGCAATCATAAAAGTTTCAAACTTAACTTTACCTCCTTCTTTGACAGGTAATTTTTCGATTTTAATAGTTTTTCCTTCAGAAACTTTATATTGCTTTCCTCCGGTTTTTATTACTGCAATTTTATCCACCATATTATTTAAATTAAAAACAAAAAACGCTTTTTTGCGTTGTTTTTATATTATATAAAATTTCTAAGAAAGTCAAGTTAAATTTTTAAATTAATTTAAACAAATAATTGTAGAAACGGTTGCATGGATAATATTTCTCTTGACTCTTCTTTGGAAATTAAATTTTCAAGTATATCTATAAGTTTTCAAACTTTAGCGTCTTCTTTTTTTGTTAAAACTACTAAATCTCCACGAAGATCAGCCAATTTATCATCTAAATAATCTTTAGTAACCATAGTTTCTTCTATCTTATCGAAACGTTTATCTGTCCTAGCGGAAAATTCATTTATAGCCTCAAGGATTTATTTTTTTTCATTTTCATTATTCGTATAGATAATTTGTTTAATTTACACTTAAATATAGTTTAACATAAAATATTAGTTTGTCAAAATGTCAATTTTTAAAAATTTTTACTGCATTAGCAATGGCTTTAACTGCACATTTATCTTTAATACTAGGTAAAATTTTATTTTTATTTGGCTTTTTAACAGTATAAGCAAGGGCTACGGCCGCTGCAATTTTTTCATTTGTATTTAAATGGCTTTTCCATGCATCCAACAATCCTCGAAAAATGCCCGGAAAGACTAAAGCGTTATTAATCTGATTGGGGAAATCAGAACGGCCCGTACCGACTATTGATGCGCCTGCATTTATTGCTTTAACCGGCATTATTTCCGGTATAGGATTTGCCATAGCAAAAACAATTGGATTCTTATTCATTGACTTTATCATTTTTTCATCAACTAAGTTACCTTTAGAAACACCGATAAAGACATCGGCGCCAACTATAGCATCGCGTAATCGGCCTTTTATCTTTTTCTTATTCGTCACTTTTGATATTTTTTTCTTGTATGGATTTAAATCACCTCGATCAGCATAAATTGCGCCAATACTATCTACTAAAATTATATCCTTAACACCCTGGGCAAGTAATAATTTAGCGATAGCTATACCGGCCGCTCCTGCTCCATTAATAAGTATATTTAATTCTTTAATAACTTTACCGGTGACCCGGCAAGCGTTAATTAAAGCAGCTAAAGTAACAATTGCTGTACCATCTTGATCATCGTGAAAAATAGCAATATGAAGTTCACGCTCTAATCTTTCTAGTATCTCAAAACATCTTGGCGCTGAGATATCCTCTAAATTTATTCCGCCAAAACTTGGCTCAATATATTTGCAGAATTTAATGATTTCCTCAGTTTCACTCGCATTAATGCATATAGGTATAGCGTCAATATTAGCAAACTTTTTAAAAATTACTGATTTCCCTTCCATGACCGGCAAAGCCGCTTCCGGTCCAATATTTCCCAAGCCTAAAACCGCTGAACCATCAGATATAATTGCTACAGAATTTCCACGGTTAGTCATTTCCCAAACATTATCTTTTCTTCTTCCAATAGCTTCTGAAACTGCCCCCACGCCAGGAGTATAAATAGTTGATAAATCATCTTTGGATTTAAGCTTTACTTTTACTTTAATCTCTATTTTACCTTTATGCTTTTTATGTAACATAAGGGCTTTTTTACTATAGTTCATATGACCTTTTTACAAAATTAATTTTTGATTTAACAAGAAATCTATACTATTCCATTATTTGCTCTATTTTATTTATTTTAATTCTTATTTTCAAATGGTTGCTTTTTTTTCTAATTTCTTGGCGTATTTTCCTTAATTTCCATAGCTCTAATAACAAATACTGCTCAAAAAATAAAACAAATATAAAACTTTTCACTTGATACCAATATGTTCTAATTTTTACTTTTTTAGAAAAAGGCAAGCGCAGATATTTTAAAATTATAATCCAGTGATTTAAAAAAGCCCACTTTTTAACCTGCCTGTTCTTTTTAAACCTATTTAAAGCTATTTTGAAATTAGATTCACCTTTTGGGCTTACTTCTCGGTCATGATAAGCAGTTGCCTCTAGCGCAAACACAGTTTCCCAGCCAGCCAGCTGCAAACGGTAAGACAAATCACAATCTTCTTTATACATAAACATTAATTCATCAAAATATTCTTGATGTCCATTTTTATTATAGGCAACATCTTTTAAAGCTTCAATTTTTAAAAGAACAGCCGCTCCAGTAAATCCAAATACTTTTTTCTCATATTTATTATCATCAATCTCACCCTGTCTTTTATCTGAAAAGCGGTGTTCTTTTGTCACGCAAAGGCCATAGCTGTCTATAATATTAGTCTTTTTTTTATTTTTAAAGTCCCAATGAAGAATTTTTGGCGCAATTGCACCGGCGAACTTATATTTATTTGCGTAAATTAGCATTTCATTTATCATATTTTCTTCAAGGATCATGTCTGGGTTTAGCATTAAAAAATACTGAGCCTCTTTTTCAATCGCTTTTTTAATTAAAAGGTTATAGCCTTTTGCAAAACCAAGATTTTTACCAGCCCAAATTAAATTTATTTGTGGATAATTCGCTTTAATGTATATTGAATTTTTATTATCTCTTTCATCACTATTATCTAGAACAATTATTTTATGATTATCTTTATTAGCAGATATTAAGCTAGGTAAAAAATACGGCAAGTACTTTGCCGTTAAACTTCCATAAGTTATAAAACTAATTATTAGTTTCATTATTTTTCTCGTATTTTATTAATTACTGGATACTTTATTAAAACTATTATAAAATAATTATATTAAAAAAGATGCTTTTTAGCTAAAACTTTCATTTCTTCATTAAATTTCTTAATTGCTGTATTTACTATTGGATCAAAAGTTTCATAAATCTTTTTCTCTTTAACGATATTTCCAGCCTCGAGAAGAGAATCAAATGTGCCAGCATCAAGCCATTGCCCCTTAATAAGTTTCACATCTAGCTCTCCTTTTTCTAAATATTTAGTATTTATGTCTGTTATTTCTATCTCGCCTCTTTCGGAAGGGTTAAGGTTTTTTGCTATTTCGATTACTTTATTATCATAAATATATAACCCAACTACACAATTATTACTTTTTGGCTTTTTTGGTTTTTCTTCAATTGATATTACCTTCATATTGCTATCAAATTCAACAACTCCGAATCTTTCTGGGTCAGGGACGGTTTTTGCAAAAACCCTGCCGCCCTTCTTAAAATTCATAATATCCCTGCTTAGATCATCTTCAAAAATATTATCGCCTAAAATCATAGTGACATCATCCTCATCAATAAAATCCTCGCCCACAATAAAAGCGTCAGCCAGACCGCGAGGCACACTTTGCACTTTAAATTCAAGCCGGATACCGGTTTTTTCAAATATTGTGCCTAGAAGATTTAAAAATTGGCCAGAATGTTCCGGAGCTACGATAATCAAAATCTCTTTAATTCCTGCTTTTACTAGAACGTTTAAGGGATAAAAAATCATCTGTCGGTCATAAATTGGCAGTAATTGTTTGCTTGTTGTAGTTGTAAGCGGAAATAGCCTGGTTGCTGTTCCCCCAGCGAGTATGATACCTTTCATATTTATGAAATTACTTAAAACACAAAACTTATAACCTATAACTCGTTTTTTAATATCCAAGTGTTGTAAGTTAGGGATTATAAGTTAATTGGCTTAGGTAAATATTCTTTCAAGGCTTCCTTCCAATCTCTAAGCGGTTTTAATTTAGTATTAAGTAGTACTGAATACTTCGGCCTTTTAGCCGGCCGCGGAAAATTTTTGCTAGTGATTGGTATAGCTTTTATATTAACATTAGCAATTTTAAATAATTCTTTAGCCGCACCATGCCAAGTGCATGGTCCGCTATTGGTTATATGATAAATGCCAAACGGTTTTTTATTATTTACCAAATCTAGCGTGGCTTTTGCTAAATCAGGTGTATAAGTAAAACAGCTCACTTCTTCGTCTACTGCTTTAATAATATCACGTTTTCTACTTAATTCAAGCATTAAATCAAAAAAACTAGGTTTAGCTAATTTGCTTTCTCCTTTTGGCCCAAAAAGTTTTGACGTCCTAATTAGATAATATTTTAATTCTCCTTTCTTATAACCAAGTATTTCCCTCTCGCCCATTAACTTTGTTTCTCCATATTTATTAATTGGAGCCTGCAAATCATTTTCCTCATAGCCATTTTTTTTATCCCCTGAAAAAACATAGTCGCTTGAGTAATTAACAAAGACTGCTTTATTAATTACAGAAGCCTTGGCTAAATATCTAACAAAATCCCTATTTAATTTTAAAGCTATTTCATATTCCTTTTGATTGTTTTCGCACTTATCAACCGCGTTGTAACCAGTAGCATTAATAACAATATCCGGCTTATTATCATTTATTTTTTGTAAAATAAGACTTTCGTTAGTTATGTCAACACCTTCTTTATCCCAGGCAATAACTTTATTCGTAGCATTAAATATATAAACTAGTTGCGTGCCTAAATTGCCTTTTGCTCCAAAAATTATAATTTTCATAAATGATAATAGAATTTAAATCTAAAATATAGTACAGACTATAGATCTATACAAAAACAAAAAGAATATATTTCTTAAGAGGCTTATTTAATTTAACATAAAAATCGTCATGCTATAATAATCGCTCCTACTTAGATATATATTCTTTTTGCATTCATCAGAAATACCTTGAATTTATTTTTTTCCCAAAATTCTAAACATAGTAGTGCCACATACAGGGCATGTTCCTTTCAGTGCACGCCTCTTTACATTTCCCTTGCCTTTCATTTCTACTTCTTTTCCGTCTTTAACTTCTCTTTTCTCTTTACATTTAACGCAATATGCTTCCATAAATTTATTATTTCGCTTTAATTCCTCCAAAAATTAAAGTGAATTTATCTTAATAATTAATTATTTTTATAAATTAAAGATTTAATCCAATTAAAAGTAAATTTAAAATTACCTAATATTAAAACAAAAATTGTATTTATTAAGTAAATCTACACTTTTACCTCTATTTAATCTTATTCTATCATAAATCAAGAATAAAATAAAGGCTTTTTAAGTAAAGAAAATATTTTTTCTTATCTATGTATTATTTCTTTATTTTATTTAGCGCACCTAAAACTAATATTATTATTTGTAGTAGTCGGAGCATTAGATAAATCTAGGCTGTAAATCCGGTTTAATAGACAAAATTGGTTGGTAATTTCATTTTTGATTTTTAAAATAGTAATACCAGCGGACAAAATTCTCTCTACTTTTTTGGCTTAATCCTCGGTGTATTTTTAAATTGTTTTTTTAATAAGAAAATTGCGATTC